>QZJP01000012.1 GCA_003599345.1 Bacillota bacterium
CTCGTCTCCCTGATGACGGTCACCTTGATCTGCCCCGGGTATTCCAGTTCGCTCTCGATACGCTTCACGATGTCCTTTGCCAGCCTGGCGGCAGTCAGGTCATCTATCTTCTCGGGTTTGACGATTATCCTGACCTCGCGTCCGGCCTGGATGGCGTAGGCCTTGTCCACACCGTCGAAGGAATCTGCTATCTCCTCGAGCTTCTGAAGTCGCTTGATGTAGGCTTCGAGTGTCTCGCGCCTGGCCCCGGGCCTCGCAGCGGAAATCGCGTCGGCGGCCGCCACCAGCACGGCCTCCACCGAGCCGGCTTCGACATCACCGTGGTGGGCCGCGATGGCCTGGATCACCTCGCTCGGCTCCTTGTACTTCTTCGCGAGTTCCACGCCGATTGCGGTGTGTGTACCCTCAACTTCGTGGTCCACGGCCTTGCCGATGTCGTGGACTAGACCCGCCCGCTTCGCCACGGATACGTTCGCGCCGAGTTCGGCAGCCATCGCACCCGCGAGGTGGGTCACCTCCAAGCTGTGCTTTAGGACGTTCTGGCCGTAGCTCGTGCGGAAGCGTAGCCGGCCGAGCAGTTTGATCATCTCGGGATGCAGACCGGCTACGCCGGCCTCGAAGGCCGCTTGCTCGCCCTCCTCTCGGATGCGAGCGTCCACCTCTCTTTGGGCCTTCTCCACCGTCTCCTCGATGCGGGCCGGATGGATCCGACCGTCCGCGATGAGCTTGTCGAGAGCCACTCTGGCCACCTCGCGCCGCACCGGGTCGAAGCCAGACAAGATGACGGCCTCGGGGGTGTCGTCGATGATGAGGTCTATCCCGGTGAGGGTCTCGAAGGCCCGGATGTTCCGGCCTTCCCGCCCGATTATGCGGCCCTTCATTTCATCGTTGGGGAGCGAGACAACCGACACCGAAGTCTCAGCGACGTGGTCGGCGGCACATCGCTGGATGGCCAGGGATACGATGTCCCGCGCCTTCTTGTCGCCTTCCTCGCGGGCCTCGGTCTCGATTGCCCTGACCAGAGCCGCGGCGTCCTGGCGGCTCTCGTCCTCCACGTGCTTCATGAGTATGGCCTTGGCCTGGTCGCGGTCAAGGCCCGAGATCCGCTCCAGTTCGGCGAGTTGCCGGGCCTTAATCTGGTCTACCTCCGCTTGCAGTCGTTCGATGTCCTTCTCCCTGACTCTCAAGGTCTCGTCCTTCTTCTCGAGCGTCTCGCCCTTCCTGTCCAGGAGTTCCTCCCGCTGCGACAGCCTTCTCTCACGATTCTGAATCTCGTTCCGCCGGTCGCGAATCTCGCGCTCGGCCTCGTTCTTTTGCCTAATGGCCTCCTCCCTGGCTTCCACGAGGGCCTCTCTCTTGACCCGTGCCGCTTCCTTCTCGGCGTCAGCCACGAGACGTCTCGCGGCCTCCTCCGCTGACGCTATCCTAGCCTCCGCGAACAACTTCCGTCCGACGTACCCTATGGCCGCCCCGACGATTAAGGAGAGGACGGCAACGAGGATGCCTGTCACCCACTGCATCTTGTGCTCATCCCTTCTATGACAAAGGAGCCGACGGGACGTCGGCTCCTCGAAAACCAGCTACCGCCCTCGCGGGCTGACCGTCAGGCGCGGGGCGACATGTACGGGGACCAAAACGACCTACGCGGACTCCACGAGAACTCGTCTCGCGTACCCGTCTGATGAACCCGCCATGAACTAACGTACAAGCACTTGCGCCTGATATCTATGCTCAAGACGGCAGTAGCTCACTCGGATAAGCCTTGTCCCTTGGAAAATTCTAACCTTGTAGCTAAGTGCTTGTCAAGCTGCGCCTAAACCCCGTGGACGGAGCTTACACGCGGGGCCTACAGGTCATCCGGGTCGTAGGGATAATCCGGACCAGCCTCGTCGACTCCCTCCACCGGGCCGAACACGGCCCGCACCGCCTGCCGGCAGGCTTCTGCTGTAAACCCCCTGCGCCTGAGAAACCCCCACAACTTGCCTTGCGCGGCTTCGTCCGGCGGTCTCGGTCCACCCACCTTACGCCAGGCCAGGTCCCTCGCCAACTCGGCCTCCCGGTCGTCGGGGAGAAGCCGGGAAAGCGCCTCCGCCACGACCTCCCCGGCGACGCCTTTCCTCCGGAGTTCGGCCCTCACTCGGAGGCGACCGGAAGGCCTTGACCGCATGCTTTCCTCAATCCAGGATTGCGCGAACCTCCGGTCGTCAAGGTACCCGGCCTCGATGCACCCCCGAGAGATATCGGCCACGACCCGTGCCGCGTAGCCCCTTGACTCCAGTCTTCGCGTCAACTCGCGCACGGTCCTAGGGCGTCGCGCCAGGAGGTCGAGAGCGTATCGCTCCGCCCGGCGGCGCTCCTCGCGGAGCTCCGCCGTCTCGTCACCGCCGCCGGCATCACCGGTGGTCGGCACCCCGGGCGGAGCCGCGCCGTCAGAGGTCATCTCCGACGTCGCCACTGTCCTCCGCGGGCTTGGCGACGGCCTGCCCCAGGTTCAGCTTCTGCCGGACTTCGGCCTCGATACTGGCCGCGACATCAGGGTTCTGTTTCAGGAAGTCGCGAACACTCTCCCGGCCTTGTCCGAGCCTCTGCTCGCCATACGAGTACCACGCCCCGGTCTTCTCCAGGACGCCCAGGTCGGTGGCGACGTCGAGCAGGCTCCCCTCGCGCGAGATGCCGAGGCCATAGAGAAGGTCGAACTCGGCCTGCCGGAAGGGCGGGGCGACCTTGTTCTTAACGACCTTCACCTTGACCCGCATTCCGATTATCTCGTTGCCCTGCTTGATGGACTCCACCCGGCGCACCTCGAGCCGTAGCGACGCGTAGAACTTCAGGGCCCTGCCGCCCGGCGTGACCTCGGGATTGCCGAACAGGACGCCGACCTTCTCCCGTATCTGGTTGATGAAAACCGCGGTGGTCTTGGACTTGGATATGGCCCCCGTGAGCTTGCGCAGGGCCTGGGACATCAAACGAGCCTGCAGGCCCACGTGAGAGTCCCCCATCTCCCCCTCTATCTCGGCCTTAGGGACCAACGCGGCGACCGAATCAATGACCACGATATCGACGGCGCCGCTTCTGACCAGGGCCTCCGCTATCTCGAGCGCCTGTTCGCCCGTGTCCGGCTGCGAAATGAGGAGATTGTCGATGTCCACCCCGAGCCTTGACGCATAGTGGGGGTCTAGAGCGTGCTCGGCGTCAATGAAGGCCGCGATGCCGCCCATCTTCTGGGCTTCGGCGATGAGATGCAGGGCCACCGTCGTCTTGCCCGACGCTTCCGGACCGTAGATCTCGACCACTCGCCCACGCGGAACTCCTCCCACTCCGACAGCCATGTCCAGCGCAAGCGACCCGGTCGGGATGACTTCGAGGTTAGCGTTTTTGGCCACTTCTCCAAGCCGCATGATCGAGCCCTTGCCGAACTGCTTCTCAATCTGGCTCAGCGTGAGGTCAAGGGCCTTGCCCTTGTCCACCCGACTCACCTCCTGGTGACCGCGGCGATGGCCGCCGCAAACTCCTATCCATCCAAGGAACTCTCTCGAGCCCGGGCGCGCGTGACGACTCCGCGGTCCGCGGCTCCGCCCCCTCCCTCGGAGCCGGACAGGGGGAATTCGGCTAGCGGAACGTAGACCGGCCCCGATGGCTTGAGGGTGCTCGAGTAGAAAGTGACCCTGTCCACCGTCGCCCTCGGCCCGGCCCAATCACCGAGGCCCGACATGGCCGCCCTCAACTCGTCCAGGTTGCGCTGGGACCGGGCACGCCCGAGCGTCAGGTGAGGCGAGTATGGACGAGTCTCCCTGGAAAAGCCCAAGGCCGCTAGAGACTCGTCCACCAGCGTCACGAGCTGGCTGAGCTTGTCCCGCCCGACGCTCACCCCTACCCAGATGACCCTCGGCCTGGAGACCGAAGGGAACGCTCCCACTGCCGTGAGGCCCAACTCGAACGGCGGAACCTTGCCGGCCAGGGCCGACCGTATCGCCCCGGTCACGCCCGGGATGTCGGCGGGAGCGACGTCTCCCAAGAACTTCAGGGTCACGTGCAGGCTCTGGGGTTCGACCCACTTGACGTCAGCGCCGCTGCCTCTCAGGAGGCCGATGAGGTCGCCGAGTCGAGCCCGGAGGACTTCGTCAACGTCCACCGCAACGAAACAACGTATGCCAGCCACTACTACCGCCAACCTCCGGGGAGACCTTGCTGGACGATACCCGGCTCGTGGTCTCCGGGCGCCCACCTTCGCCGTGGCGCCGTCAACCCCTTCCCTCCGGTCGCCGCGGGGTTGGGACTCGTAGCGCCAGGGCCCGACACCGGAGCTAGGCCTGCAGGAGGCGCCAGAGAAGGGTCAGAGCCCTGTGCGCGGCCCGTCTCTTGACAAGCCATCGCTCGCCGCTGAAGATCACCCGATGACAGCTGACGTCGAGCCCGGACGTCTCCCGTCCGGTCACGCTCCTCGCGACGGCGATGTAGACGAGGCCCACCGGCTTCTCGGGAGTACCGCCACCCGGGCCGGCAATCCCGGTCAAGGCCACGCCGACGTCGGCACCTGACATGCGCCTGACGCCCGTCGCCATCTCGCGGGCGGTTTCCTCGCTCACGGCACCATGCCGGGCGATTGTCTCGGGAGACACCCCGAGGACTTCCGTCTTGGCCCGGTTCGAGTAGGCGACGACATCGCGGTCGAAGTAGTCGCTGCTCCCGGGAACGTCCGTCAGGAGGTGGCCCACGAGCCCGCCGGTCAGTGACTCAGCGACGGCTAACGACAGGCCCTTAGCCTTGAGGAGAGCGCCCACGGCCTTCGCCAGGCTGTCGGCGTCGTAGCCGAAGATGTACTCTCCAAGCCTCTCTTCTATGACGCGGACGGTGCGGTCTACGAGGTCCCGGGCCTGGTCCGCGTCGGCGGCCTTGGCGGTCACCCTCAGGTGAGTCTCTCCAACTGCCACAAGGGGCGCGACGGTAGGGTTCGAGGAGTGGATGAGGTCTCGGACCGCGTCCTCCACCGCGGGTTCGCCTATAGCGCAGAGCTTTACGACCCGGGTGAAGAGGTACTGGCGGCCATGGCGGGCGCCGCCATCGGCCCCTTCGCCGCCATCGGCCCCTTGAACGCCCACCGGACCACCCGCCTCGAGACGGTCACGCAGGGCCGGGAGCAGGTGAAGCCTCGCGATGGACTCGAACTCGGCCGGCGGGCCGGGCAGAAGGGCGACGAGCCGACCGCTGGCCTCCACTAGAAGGCCGGGCGCGGTTCCGACCGGGTTCGGCAGGACCGTGGCGCCCTCTGGGACCATGCTCTGCTTACTCACGGCGGCCGCGAAGACAGGGGCGCCATGCCGGTCCAAGACCTGAACGATGCTCCTGCCGAGGTCTCGGTCCTCGATGAGCGGTACCCCCAGGACCTCGCAGACGACTTCCTTGGTGAGGTCGTCTTCCGTCGGTCCGAGGCCCCCGCTCGTCACCACCAGGTCGCTCCGCGACAGGGCGAGCCTGATGGCGTCCTCCAGCCTGCCCCGGTTGTCGCCCACCACCTGCTGGAAGTACGCGTCGATGCCCAGTTCCGCCAGCATTTGCGCCAGGAACCGGGCATTCGTGTTGGTAATCTGGCCGAGCAGTAGCTCGGTGCCTATCGAGACGATCTCGCCGATCATGATACCTCTAGAGTCTGGTTCTTCTTCACTTCCCCCGGGCGGACCTTCCTCCGGCCGGGCCTCGCCCTGGCCATCCTTCCCAGAACGACACGGAACTCGTCACCGTCCATGCGTTCTCGCTCGAGAAGCAGCGCCCTCGCCCTGTCGAGCCGGGACTTCCGAACGGCAAGGAGGCTCTTGACAAGCGACTCACGTCCGGCGATTATGTCCTTCATTGCGTCATGCATGGCTGAGCTGGGCAGGAACTCCTGATGAACTATGCCCAGTTGGGACATGCCCCCCGAGACGAGCATCCTCGCCAGTTCCAGAGCCTGTTCGAGGTCGGTCTGCGCGCCGGTGCTGCGGCTACCGAAGAACATCTCTTCGGCCACCGACCCCGCCAAGAGGATGTCCACCTGCTGCTCGAGCTCCTCGCGGGAGTAGAGGTAGCGGTCCGCATCGGGGGCCTGCCTGACGTAGCCGAGAGCGCCGCCCCTCGACGTGATGGTGACCATGGAGACGGAGCCCGGGCGGTGGTGCTCGGCCACGAGCGCGTGTCCGAGTTCATGGACGGCGACCCTCTCGAGTTCCTGTTCCCTTGGCCGCTTGCCGACCTTCTCTCCCATCATGACCTTGTCTACGGCCTCTATGAGGTGCCGCTGGCCGACCGAACGGGCACCTTCGCGAAACGCGAGAATGGCCGCCTCGTTCGCCACGCTCTCGAGGTGCGAGCCCGAGAAGCCGAAAGTCTGCTTCGCGATGTCATCCAGGTCGGCGTCGCGGTCGAGAGGTTTGCCGTTCGTGTGAATTCGCAGGATGGCAAGGCGCTCTTCCCGGTCCGGCAGTTCCACCCGCACCACGCGGTCGAACCGCCCAGGCCTCAGAACGGCAGGGTCCAGGAGGTCGAAGCGATTGGTCGCGCCGATGACGAGGACCAAGACGTCGTCCTCCACCGACAACCCGTCCATCTCCACGAGGAGTTGGTTGATGGTCTGGTCGTACTCCAAATGACCGGTATGTTGTCCGCGTCTGCCGGCCAGCACCTCGAGTTCGTCGATGAACACGATGGCGCTGGCGCCGCCCTCGCGCCGCGCCGCCTCCCTGGCCCGGGTGAAGAGCTGCCTAACCCTCTGGGCGCCGACGCCGGCGTAAACCTCGATGAACTCACTGCCGGACGCAGAGAAGAACACGGAGTTGGTGTAGTTCGCCGCGGCCCTGGCCATGAGCGTCTTACCAGTACCGGGCGGTCCCGTGAGCAGTATTCCCTTGAGGGGCCTGATGCCGAGAGACTTAATCCGGTCCCGGTCCGTGATGAACTCGAGGGCCTCCAACAGCTCCCGCTTGGCCGGCCCCTGTCCGCCGATATCCCCGAAAGTGATACACTCGCTGGAGACTGACTTCTTCACCACGGCGCCGGCACGCCCGGTCGAGCCCAGGACCCCGCCGAGCCCCGGTGTGCGCGCCAGGACGTAGAGCAGGCCGCCTAGGAAGAGGACGGGCATCACGTTATAGCCGAGCCAGGTCAGAAAGACCAGCACGGCGAGCGCGCTGCCGATGGCGATCTCCCTGATCAAACCATATCTCCCCTCGCTCAAGGCCGACCCGTGCCGGACCCCACGGATGCTCTAGCTCCCCCACGGCGCTGTCGTGACCATGCGCGTGTCCTCCGCGTGGCCGGTGTCGCTGCCGGTAAGGCTCGGCCTGCGGGGCAGAACCTCATACAAGGACAAGCCGTCCTTGTGCAGTTGGACAAAGACGTAGTCCCGGCCAACGAAGGCGCGCGCCCTGTCGACCCTGGCCGAGGTGGCTACCTCCGCCAGGCGTTCGGGCAGGTCCGAGTAGCGGCCGGTGCTCACCGCCTCCTGGAGGAGGAAGTGACAATCATAGTAGACATCTTCGAGGGCTTCATCGCGGCTGTCACTTAGACACAGTCTCACCCGCGGCCCGCTCTCCACCGACTCCACCGCCCGCCAAAGGTCGTCGACAAGCGTCTCGAGGCGCAGGGCGTCGCCAAGCAGCACTTTGACTTCAAGAGTTGCGCCGTCCTGGTGGACCTCCACGTTCCGAACGGCAGGTATCGCACCGAGAGCCTCGACCAGAGGCCTGTGAAAGGCCCGGTCCTGATAGAACCACCGTATGCCGAAGAGAACGCCGAGAGTAAGGACTAGAGTGACTCCTATCACCGGAAGGCGTATGCCTTTGAAGCCCAATTGGCCACACTCCCCCCAGGGCCGAGAGTGGCGAAGCGCGCGAACGGACGGCCGGCCCGTCAACGCCACATGGGCCGAATAGGTTTACATAATTATAACACGGGGCGCGCTTCGCCTTCCTGCATGCAGGGGTTTAGCTGCGGGAATACCACCCTTGCCGCCTAGGCGCTCCCATCCGAGCCAGGTCCTAGCCGGGCCTCGTCGCCCAGTGGTTCCGCTAAGAGGTCGTAAGCCTTCGCGCCGACTACCTTGACCTTCATGAACTGCCCGCGACGGGCCTCTGCGAATGGGCGAGCTCCGGCGATTTCTCTCAGGTCGCGGACGAGGACCCTACCGTCGATCTCCGGGGCGTCTCTTTCACCCCGCGCGACCAGTCGAGCTCCGCCGCAGCGAGCGCGGACGCGTCCGGAGCTCCCGCCGCCCCACCCCCGCTCAACTTCGTCCAGGAGGACCCTGAGGGTCGAACCGACGAGCATGCGCCCTCTCTCTAGCGATATCCGCCGCTGCAGCTCCAAGACCCGCGTCAGCCGCTCTTCCTTGACTCCTTCGTCCACCTGGCCGGGCATGGCCGCCGCCGCCGTCGTCGCTTCCCGGGAATAGGTGAAGAACCCGGCCCGTTCGAGCTTCACCTCCCTGATGAACCCCATCAGCTCGTTGAAGTCTTTATCCGTTTCACCCGGCAGGCCCACGATGAACGAACTGCGCAGCGTCAATCCGGGTACCCGCCTCCGGAGGTCGGCCACCAGCGCGGTCAGGGACTCTCTGGTCTCGGGACGTCTCATGTTCTTGAGGATTCTGTCGCTGGCGTGTTGCATGGGTAGGTCGAGGTAACGGCACAAGCGACCGGCCCCGTCCGGGAGGTCCGACCCCTGTTCGCCCAGAAGGTCGACGAACTCCTCCGTAAGGCCGGCAGGGTGGCCGTAGAGGACCCGCAACCAGGGCAGGCCGGTCTCCCTCAGGAGTCCCCGCACCAGGTCGGCAAGCATCGGCCGCCCTTCCAGGTCGCGCCCGTAGGCCGTGGTGTCCTGCGCCACCAGAACGAGTTCCCTTACCCCCAGTCCTTCGAGTCCCTGGGCCTCGGCGATGAGATCCTTCAGAGGGCGGCTCCTGTAGGGACCACGGAGCGACGGGATGAGGCAGAACGCGCAACGGTGGTCGCAGCCTTCGGCGATCTTGAGGTAGGCGTAATGAAGCGGCGTGCCGAGAAGGCGCGGCGCGGGCCCCACCGGGACGTAGCCGGGAATGGCCCGCGGGGCGTCCGCCGCTCGGCCGCCGCTCTTCCCGTGAGCGATCCCGGGTCCCGGGATGACATCGCCCTGGGCCGGCCCTGACGTAGTCACACGCTCCACGGCTTCAATGATTTTGTCCACTTCGCCGGTGCCGACGAGCGCATCGACCTCAGGGAACCTGCGGGACACCTCATCTCCGAACCCCTGCGCGAGGCACCCGGCGACCACCAGCGCCCGGCAACGTCCACTGCGCCGGAGCTCGGCCGCCTCGCCGATCTCCGCCCAAGCTTCTTCGCGCGCCGGACCGATGAAAGCGCACGTGTTGATGACGACGACGTCGGCGTCCTTGGGGTCATCGGTCAGCACGTGGCCGCAACTCCCGAGAAGGGCGGCCATGACCTCGCTGTCCACGAGGTTCTTGGGGCAACCGAGGGTCACGACCGCCGCGGTCGCCCGGTCCCCGCTCGGTCTAACGCGCCGTCGCCCCACGACCGCCGCCCTCCCCGAGGAACGCGTCCATGATGGGCCGGACAGGCGGGCTCACTTCACGCGGGATCTCGTGTGGGGCGAAGTACCTCGCCTCACTGACCTCGGCTCCGTCCGGGCGCGGAGTGCCTTCGACCCCTCGCGAGACGTAGGTCACGGTCACGTTGTGGACCTGGTCCCCCGAGGGGTAGGTGTGCAGCAGCCCGTCCCCGGAGAACACGCGGTAGAGCTCGAGACCCCGCACCGTGAGCCCGGTCTCCTCCTCCACTTCCCTCAGGGCCGCCTGTTCGCACGATTCCCCGGGTTCGACATATCCCCCGGGCAGGCCCCACGTGCCGTCGTCCGCCCGCCGGACAAGAAGAACGCGGCCTTCAGGGTCGAGAACGAGCACGGCCGCCCCCGCGAGAACCAGTGGCCGGGAACCGACTCTCCGGCGCAGCTCCCGGACATATCCTGTCCGCGCCAGGCGGCTGACGGTTTCCTCGTAGTATCTCTCGTATTGGGGCACTATCCGGTCGGCGGAGAACAGCTCAAACGCGCGTCGCCGACCGGAGGACCCGACAGCCTCCCGCAATTCCTGGTCCGTGAGCAACCGCCGGAGCCCGTCCGCCATGCCCCGGACGTCCTCGGGCGGGTAGAGAAAGCCGCCCTCTCCCTCCCCCACCACCTCCGGCAGCCCGCCGACGCGCGACGCGATAACGGGCGTACCAGCGGCCATCGCCTCGAGCGCGGCGAGCCCGAAGCTCTCTTCCAGCGACGGTAGGAGGAGGACGTCTGATGACGCCAGGAGCTCCTCGACCCTTTCCTGCCGCCCGAGGAACGTCACCCGGTCGGAAACGCCCAAGGTCGCCGCCTCCTCCCGGACCCTATGGATGTCCGGGCCGTCACCTATGAGAACCAGCCTGGCCTCGAGGTCGCGCGCGGCCGCCGCGAACAAGCGCACCGTCAGGTCGGCCCGCTTCACGGGGCGGAAGTTGGAGATGTGGGTCACCACCAGCTCCCCGCTCTCCGCTAGGCAGCGGCGGCACCTGTCCGGCCTACCCGCCTGGACCGCTGTCTCGGGGTAGTCGGCCGGGTCTATGAAGTTGTGGATGGTGGCTATCGGGGCCTTGACGGCGAACGTCCGGATGGTCCTGCGCCTGAGATCCTCGGAGACCGCGGTCACCCCATCGCTCTCGTTGATGCTGAAGGCGGTGATGCCGGCGAAGGACGGCTCGCCGCCGACGAGGGTGATATCCGTCCCGTGGAGGGTCGTGACCACGGCGGGGCGCCGGCCGCCGGTGGCGCCGGCGAGCACCTGCCTGGCCAGGTACGCGCTCGCCGCGTGCGGGATGGCGTAGTGGACGTGAAGCACGTCCAGTCCCTCGTCCCTGGCAACCTCGACCATCTTGTTGGCCAGAGCCAGGAGGTACGGAGGGTGTTTGAACAGCGGGTAGACGGGGACCTCGACCTCGTGGTAGTAGACCCTCTCTTGAAAGCTGCGGACTCTGAACGGGACGTCGTAGGCTATGAAGTGAACCGAGTGCCCCCTGCGGGCAAGGTGGCGCCCGAGCTCGCTGGCGACGACCCCACTCCCGCCGTAGGACGGGTAACACGTTATGCCGATGCGCACGTTGCGACGCCTCCCCTGGTCTCTGCGTTCCGTGGAGCCGTTCTCCGGGTGGTCGGAGCCGTTCTCCGGGCGACCGGATCAGAGGTCCCGGACCAGGTCCCCCACCCGCACGGTCCCGGCCCACTTCAGTCCTTCGGCCCATCGCACTCCGGCAAGACTACCGTACCACGCGTCCCTCAGTTCGACCCGTTCCAAGTACCCCTGGTTCACGGGCGTGGTCAATCTCGAAGGGTCCGTGGGCGAGACGGGCGCGAACTGGCTCGCGTACGCCCTGAGCGCGGCTCGTTTGACCTCGTACACGTCTGAGACGTCCACGACGAAGTCGGGTACCGGGTTGGAGTTCACCACGTACGCGACCAGGTGTTCGACGCGGTGTGGAGCGCCGGCCGCGCCGTAGCGCGCGAGGCCCGCGCTGAACACGCCCTCGCGGACCAGACGGGACGCGGCGGCGTGGTCGGGGTGGCGGTCGCGCTCATATGGGGCGAGAACCACCCGCGGCCTCCAGCGCCTGACGGACTCCGCGACGGCGCGGATTCGCTCGGGAGTGGGCTCGAGGGCTCGATCCTCGAGGCCGAGATTCTCCCTGAAAGTCACCCCCAGGATACCCGCGGCCTCGTTCGCTTCCCGCGCCCGCGTCCCGGGGTCGCCGTTGGACGCCAGTTCGCCTAGTGTCAGGTCGCAGACGACGACCTCGTAACCCAGCCGCGAGTGACGGGCCAGCAGGCCCCCCGCTCCTATCTCGACGTCGTCCGGATGCGGGGCGAAGGCCAGGATGTCCGCCAGCCCCCTCCCCTCCCTCCTGCCCGGCGGCTAAGACCTCACTCGACCGCCGGGCGAGTAGCGTATTTCTGACCCCCGTGGGCCGTTTCCTCTGCCGGTGAGGGCGTTGACTAGAACATACGTTCGTGGTAGCCTGTCCTCAAGGTGGCCTCCGGTTACCGCCGAAGCGGTAATAGCGGACCCATGAGCTGGGGTGAACAAGCTTGGCCCCCGACCGGAACGCGCTCGCCGCGGCTCTCCACGAGATTAGGACCGGACCGGTGACCTCCAGCTGTGTTTCCGCCTGGGTGACCCTGCCGGAGACCTCCGGAGACTACGCGGAGTTCCCTTCTTGGCTTGACCCACGGCTTGTGGACGCGCTCGCGGCCCGCGGTATAGGGCGCCTCTACCGCCACCAGGCCGACGCCCTCGAGGCGGTCCACGCCGGCCGGGACGTGGTCGTGGTCACCCCCACCGCCTCGGGCAAGACCCTCTGCTATAACCTCCCCGTCCTCAACGAGATGGCCGGCCGCAGCGAGGCGCGAGCGCTTTACCTCTTCCCAACCAAGGCCCTGGCACAGGACCAGATGAGCGAGGTCCACGACTTCATCACAGCTCTGGGCCTCGACATCAAGACTTTCACCTACGACGGGGACACGCCGCCGACGGCGCGGCGCGCCGTACGGGCCGCCGGGCACATCGTCGTGACCAACCCCGACATGCTGCACACGGGCATTCTTCCGCACCACACCGCCTGGGTGAAGCTCTTCGAGAACCTGGCCTACGTCGTTATCGACGAGGTCCACAACTACCGGGGCGTCTTCGGTAGCCACGTGGCCAACGTCCTCCGACGCCTTGAGCGTGTGACGCGCTTTTACGGGTCGTCACCCATCTACATATGCTGCTCGGCCACCATAGCCAATCCTGCCGAGCTTGCCTCGAACCTTACCGGCCGGACGGTGACCCTCGTCGACCGCAACGGGGCCCCCGGCGGGCCTAAGCATTTCATCTTCTACAACCCTCCCGTCGTCAACCGCGAGCTCGGAATCAGGCGTAGCGCCCTCCTCGAGTCCAGGCGTCTGGCCTCCACCTTCCTGAGACACGGGGTTCCCACCATAGTCTTCGCCCGGAGCCGGGTCTCGGCCGAGGTCCTCCTGAGCTACATCAAGGACGATCTCGGGGAACCCGCCGGGCGTGAACCGGCCGGGAGACCCTCGAGAGTACGGGGCTACCGGGGGGGCTACCTCCCCGGGCAGAGACGGGAAGTGGAGCGCGGGCTAAGACAGGGCGAGATCCACGGCGTAGTCGCCACGAACGCCCTCGAGCTCGGAATCGACATCGGAAACCTCGACGCGGCCGTTCTGACGGGCTACCCAGGTACCATCGCCAGCACGTGGCAGCAGGCCGGGCGAGCCGGTCGGCGCAACGCTGAGTCCGCGGCCTGTTTCGTTGCGACATCGGCCCCTCTGGACCAGTTCATGGTGTCGAACCCCAGCTTCCTTCTTGGACGGAGTCCCGAACACGGCCTCATCGACCCGGACAACCCCCTCATCCGGAGCCTTCACCTCAAGTGTGCCGCGTTCGAGCTCCCCTTCGAGGACGGCGAGGCTTTCGGCGCGAGCCCGGATCCCGGGGTGGAGGGCGACTCCGGAGGAGCCGCCGACACCGCCCCCGGCGACGCCCCCTATACTAGGCACGAGCCCACCGCCCGCCTCCTCGGCCGGCTCGAAGCGGCCGGAGTCCTCCGTCACGCGGGAGGGCGGTGGCATTGGTCCGCCGACGCTTTCCCGGCCGAGGGAGTGAGCCTGAGGTCAGCCGACACTGAGAACTTCGTCATCGTCGACACGACTCTCCCCAAGCCCCGGGTCATCGCCGAGGTGGACCGCTTTTCGGCCCCGATGCTCATCCACGAGGGCGCCGTCTACCTCCACGAAGGGCGCCAGTACCACATCGAGAGGCTGGACTGGGCCGACAGGAAGGCCTACGCCCACGAAGTCGATGTAGACTACTACACCGACGCCAACCTTGCCGTCCAGGTCAAGGTCCTAGACGTGGCGAGGGACAACGTGGGCGGGTCTCTCCCGCGGTACCAGGGAGGAGTCAGCGTGACGGCCCTGGCGACGGTCTACAAGAAGATCAAGCTCTATTCGCACGAGAACGTGGGGTGGGGCCGCATATCCCTCCCCGAGCAGGAGATGCACACGGAGGCGGCCTGGCTCACCCTTCCGGCCGAACTCACGGGAGGTCTCACGAACGTCCAGGTCCAGGCCGGCCTTGTGGGTTTGGGCACCCTTCTCGTCAACGTCGCTCCTCTCTACCTCATGTGCGACGCTCGCGACATACGGGTCTTCACCGAGGTCCGTTCGCCTTTCACGGGATGCCCCACCATCTATCTCTACGACCGCTATCCGGGAGGCACCGGCCTCTCTTCCCGGCTCTTTGACCTGACCGACGACATCATGGCGGCCGCGGCCAGGCTCCTGTCGGCCTGTCCCTGTCCGGACGGCTGTCCCGCCTGTGTGGGCCCGGCGGCCGAGGTGGGTCCGGCCAAGACCATCACTTCGCGACTTCTTGCCAAGGCCGCAGCGGGCCGGGGCCTGTCCGACCCTCCGGCCGCCGGCTCCGTCGTGCCGTGAGAACGCTTGACTGCTGGGACGACACCTCGGCTCCCACAGCGGGTCCCCGGCCAGGGGAAACCGGTGACCGCCCCCACCTCTCTGAGGTCGTCCCCGCCCGGCGGTTGGAGACGCCGGCGGGACCGTGCTACGTGGTGAGGACCGACTATCCGGTGTACTATCACTACGGTGGCCGGCCGATCTCCGGAGCATCCGCCGCCTCGGGGACCTCTCTCGCCACGCTCTCCCGGGACGAGGAGTTCCGTGAAGCAAGTCTCTCGCGGGCTTGCTTCCTTGACACCGAGACAACCGGGCTCTCCGGAGGGGCGGGCACCTACGTCTTCATGGTCGGGCTAGGCTACTACGACGGTGACTACTTCCGCGTGGACCAGTACTTCATGGACGACTACGACGAGGAACCGGCCCTCGTCGAGGCTCTGGACGCAGCGCTCGGGGAGTTCGAGGTCCTGGTCACCTTCAACGGAAAGGCCTTCGACTTGCCGCTGCTTGACACCAGGTTCATCCTGTCCCGGAAGCGGCCGCCCTTGGCGGACAGGCCGCACCTCGACCTCCTGTTCCCGTCCAGACGGTTGTGGGGCCTCCGCCTTGAGAGCTGCCGGCTCACGGCCTTGGAGGAATCCATCCTCGGTGAGACGCGCGTGGGTGACATACCGGGACACCTGGTCCCCGAGCACTTCTTCAAGTACCTGCGGACGCGGGACCCCTGGCTTGTCAAGCCGGTCTTCGACCACAATCGACAGGACGTCTTGTCCCTTGCGGCCCTCGCCGGCGTCGCCTGCGAACTCGTGGAGTCCTACCTCGACGACCCACCCCCGGCCGACCTGTGTGAACCACTGGACATCTACGGTCTGGCCCGCCTCTACCACGCCGGCGGGCTCCACGAGCCCGCGGCCCGGTGCTACCGTGCCGCCCTCGACCGAGGCCTTCCCCGCGCCTTTGCCGACCGGGCGGGTCTGGAATGCGTCAGGCTGCTCAGGCGTCTCGGCCGGTTCTCGGAGGCCGCCGGGCTCTGCGAGAGACTGGCCGACGCCTACCCCCGGTGGATGTGGGCTCTGGTCGAACTGGCGAAGGACCTCGAGCACAGGCTCAAGGACTACGGGCGGGCCCTGCAAGCGGTGGACCGCGCGCTGGGCCTGCTAGACTCGGCCGTCGAGCCCGCCCTCACCGAGTCCCTCGAGTGGCGCCGCGCCCGGCTGGCCCGGAAACTCGAACGGACCCTCGGGACGCACAGGCACTCCCACCAGCCCTCAGCCCCCCGGTAGGGCTCGTCATACCCCCTTTCGCCCGCGAATAGAGTCTAGCGCAGGCACCAGCCCCTTCAGGGGAGGGGTTCCGTTGCTTTTCGTGACAGTGAGCCACCGGACCAAGCAGGCGGTGAAGCTGTTCGTCCTCCTCGTCTGCGTGGTGGCCCTGGCCCGCGTCGGCCTGGCCATCACCAACGGAGAACTCGCCGTCGTGGGACGTCTCCAGCCCATACGGAACGTGACCGGGGCCGGCGACCGGGTAGCGGTGACCTTCGACATCTCCTGGGGCGAGGTCATGCCGCCCAAGGTCCTGGCCGTCCTCAAGGAGTACGGCGTGACATGCACTTTCTTCCTGTCCGGTCCTTGGGCGTCGAGCCACCCGGAGTTGGTTAGTGATATCGTCCGGGACGGGCACGAGATAGCCAGTCACGGCTACCGTCACGTCAACATGTCCACCCTCACCAAGGAGGCCATCGAGGAAAACATCAAGCAGGCCCACGAGGCCATCAAAGAAGCCTCGGGCGTGGAGCCGGACCTGCTGCGCCCGCCGAACGGGGACTACAACAATCTCGTCATCGAGACGGCTCAGGGCCTCGGCTACAAGGTGATCGAGTGGGGCCTCGACTCCCACGACTGGATGAACCCCGGTGTCACCTATATCGTCAAGCGAGTCCTGGACCGGGCGAAGTCCGGGGACATTGTCCTCATGCACGCCAGCGACACGTGCCGGCAGACCGACCAGGCCTTGCCCGCTATCCTCGAGGGCCTGGCGGCCAAAGGCGTCAAGGTCGTCACGGTCGGCGAGCTCCTCGAGGGTGCCGGCACGGACTAGCTGACTTCGGTAACTCCCCCCTAGTCGACGGGGTGCGGCAAGCGCAACTGGCCGCACCCCGCTTTGTCCGGTGGACATCTCCGGTGGACATCTCCGGTGGACGTCTCCGGTGGACGTCTCCGGTGGACGTATCCGGACGTCTCCCTGGTACCTCGGCATTCTCATCACGCCCCGCCTAGCCCCCGGATCACCGGGCGGGGAGAGCCTGGTCCGAGGCAGGCTCGGCCGTGCGCCCGCCGCGAACCGCTACCCGCGGCCCCTCGTCACCCTATCCCCAACCTGGACAAGACCCGGAGCACCTCGAGAAGCCCCTTGAGGAGCGCCCGCTCGGGTGTCCACACGGGCACGTCGTCCGCCGCCACGAGGTTGACCGCTCGGACGACTCCGTCGCCGAGGACCGCCTCGGCCCAACCGACGACCTGACCTCGCCTGAGAGGGGCTTTGACCGGCTCGACAAGGTGCACCTCGAACCCGAGCGAGTCCGCGGTCCAGGACGGGACCGCGACCCAGAACTCCTCCTCGGGTGCCAGGTGCACCCGGCGCTCCAGGCCCCCGCTTACTCCCACCGTCGCCAGCGGCCGCCCCGCTCGGGCGATGCGTACGGTGGCGAAGTTGTCGAAGCCCCACTCCAGGAGTTCCGCGGTGTCGGCGTAGCGGTCCGCGGACGCGAGGACCACGGACACTAGTCGCCGGCCATTCCTCGTGGCCGAGGCTACCAGACACTTGCCGGCCGCGTCGGTTGTGCCCGTCTTGACGCCCTCGGCCCCGGAAAACGTCCAGAGGAGGCGATTGGTGTTCGAGAGCCGCATCAGGCCTTCATCCCCGCCGTCCAGTTCGAGGGTGGCCTCGCGGGTCCGCACGATGGTCTCGAAAGCCGGTAGGGTGAGCGCATACCTCGCCATCAGGGCGAGATCGAACCCTGTGGTGTAGTGGTTCCTTACACTGATTCCGTGGGGGTTCCTGAAGTGTGTCTTCCTGCAGCCCAACTGCGCTGCCCGCCGGTTCATCATCTCGACAAAGGCCCGCTCGGAACCGGCGATGTGCTCCGCCACCGCCACACACCCATTGTTGGCCGAACGAAGAAGTATCCCCCACAGGAGTTCGCCTACGGTCAGTTCCTGACCCGGTTCGAGTGGCATGTGGGAGCCGGGTGTCCAGGCGGCGTACTGGCTGACCTTGACCTTCTCGTTGAGCCTGGCGTTTTCGAGGACGACAATGGCCGCAAGTATCTTGGTCGTACTCGCGGGGGCCCGCGGCCGGTAGGCGTTCTTGGCGTAGAGAACCTGCCCGGTTCTCCAGTCGAGCAGGATGGCGGCGGCCGCGGTGACCCGCGGGAGCCCCGGCGTTCCGACAGGGACAGAAACGATCGGCGCCGGTTCGGCCCTTGCCTCAAGCCCGTCGTCGCTCGCGGCGTGGGCTCCGGCCGCAGCGACCGTGCCCGTCACGCCCAGGGCGGCGGCCAGCAACAACACGGCCAGGCGGCAGGGCCTTCTCGATACGTGGCGGCGAAGTGCGGGACGTCCGCCGGCCAAAGATACCCCTCCAGCGGGGAGCCACGGCCATCACGGTTCGCTCTAGGCTCCTCCGGCACCCTCCCCCTCACCGGGCGGGTTCCCGGCCTCGAACGTGAGCGTCCGAGGGACGTCCTCGGTCCCGGCAGGACCCAAGGACTGGCCGTTCACGGTCATGGCCACGAGGTGAGGCCGGCCGAAGACTATGGACACACGCTCCCGCGCCGTCCATTCACCCTTTGCCCCGGCCTCAAGAGTCTCGACGAACACTACTTGGCCGTCTACCTTGACCTCGACCCAGCACTTCTCGGCAGTGACCTCAAGACCGATCGTGAAGGGGGCACCATATACTACGTAGCGGGTCAGGTTTCCAGACTCGCCGACCAGGGCCCAGCCGGGTGCGGGCTCGCCGTCCCCTGGCTCGCCTGTGCCGGAATCTCCCGGCCCCTGACTGTCTCCGGGCGGTTCGGAGTCGCCGCCTGATGATGAATCCGAGCCGTTTCCGGGCGGGGGCGTCCCGTCATCCCCGCCTGGGAGCACCCCCGTGTCACCGTCCGCCGGGGACGGCGCCTGGGTCCAGACATACCAAGCCCCGGCGACCACGACCAGGAGGACAATCACGAGCACCGACACCAGGAGTCGCCCGGCCGCCCCTCGCCGACGTCCCTTGGCGGGACGAATCAACGGCTGTCCGGCGCGAGCTTGGGCTGAGAGCCGGACCTCGGCCGCCTCCCGGGCGGGCGCCGGGGTCTCGGACCGGGCCGGGGCTGGGGTCCCGGACCGGGCCGCGAGCCGGGGGCGCGTCCCGCGCTCCTTCTCGATCTCGGCGGGGCTCGGGACTCGCGGCTCGGGTCCGCGTCGCGCCTGCCGCCTGGATGAGCGCCTGGCGGACCCTTGCGAGTCGAGAGCCTGTGCCTCCCGCCGCTGGTTGTAATCCCGCACCAAGGCCGAGCCGTCGAGGCCGAGGAAGTTGCCGTAGAATCGCAGGAAACCCTTGACGTAGACCTCGCCGGGAATCAGGCCCTCCTCTCCCGACTCGAGGGCCTGGAGGTACCTCCGACGTATCTTCGTCTCAGCCTGAACCTCCGCCAGGCTCAGGCCGAGTTCCTCCCGCCGCTCCTTCAGCCGGCGGCCGATCTCCTTCACCTCGGGAGCTCCTTTCGCCGGGTCGCTCTGACCCGCGCCATCAGGCGCGAAACCGCGCCACGATGCCTGAGAACACGCAATGGTGGCCGGAAGGCTCCCCGAATTGTTCTTGCCCCAGTGAGCCCTCCCTCCCGTAGGGGTCAGGGGTATATTCTGTTAATCATCCGCGGGAATGGTATGGTCTCCCGGAGGTGGTCGAGTCCCGCTATCCACGTGAGAGTCCGCTCTATCCCTATTCCGAAGCCGGAGTGGGGCACGGAGCCGTAGCGGCGTAGGTCCAGATACCACCGGTAGGGCTCCTCGGGCAGACCGTGTTCAGCCAGCCTCCTCTGGAGGAGGTCCAGGTCGTCGATGCGCTGGCCCCCGCCGATGATCTCACCGTACCCCTCGGAAGCCAGAAGGTCGGCTCCAAGGACCACCTCGGGTCGCGAGGGGTCCGGTTTCATGTAGAAGGCCTTGATGGCCGCGGGGAAGTGCGTGACGAAGACCGGCCTGTCGAACCGTAGAGATATGGCTGTCTCGTGAGGCGCCCCGAAGTCGTCGCCCCACTCGATTCCGATACCTTTCTCCTTGAGGAAGGCCACGGCTTCGTCGTAGGTGATGCGGGGGAACGGCGCCGCGACGTTTCGGAGCGGCCCGGTGTCCCGGCCGAGCACTTTCAGTTCCTCGGCCCGGTTCTCGAGGAGCCAGGCTACCATGTAGCTGACCATGTCCTCCTGAATCCTCATGTTCTCCTCGAAATCGACAAACGCCGCCTCAGGTTCGAGCATCCAGAACTCGGTGAGATGCCGCCTGGTCTTTGACTTCTCCGCCCGGAAGGTCGGTCCGAAGCAGTAGGTCCTGCCAAGGGCCATGGCCGTGGCTTCCTGGTAGAGCTGGCCGCTCTGGCTCAGGTACGCCGGTTCGCCGAAGTAGTCGGTCTGGAATAGCGTGGTGGTTCCCTCGCACGCCGACGGCGTCAGAATGGGGGAGTCCATCACTACGAAGCCACGGTCGTCCAGAAAGTCGCGAAGGGCCTTGATGAGCCCGGCCCTGAGTCGCATGAGGGCCACCTGTCTCGGGGTTCTCAGCCAGAGGTGCCGGTGGTCGAGCAGGAATTCCGGGCCATGTTCCTTCAGCGCGATTGGGTAGTCGTGTGACGGCGAGATGATCTCGACTTCCGTGGCCGATATCTCGAAGCCGCCAGGGGCCCTCGAGTCCTGCCGGACCGCCCCCACCACCGAAACGGCCGACTCCTGGCTGAGCCCGACCACTTGCTCGAAGACAGCGTCGCCGACCGCGCCGACGGTAATCACGACCTGAGTGAAGCCGGTGCCGTCGCGCAGGATCACGAAGGCGATCTTACCGCTCGACCTCAGGTTGTAGACCCAGCCCCGCAGCCGAACCGTCTCACCCGCGTGGCGCCCGAGGTCGGATATCGTGACGAGCGGCGGCTCTTGCGAAGCCATAACCAAGGTCCCCTTCCGTCATCCAGGTCGAGATTGTCAGGCTACTGCGTGCCCGAGACTCGCTCCAGCTGGTCGAGGATCTCGCCGAGTTGTCTTAGGTAGTCCCCGTAGGCCGCCCAGTCGCCCCGCGAAGCGGCCTCCGTGGCCTGCTCATAAAGCTGGTTCGCCTGTCGGGCCAGTTCGGCGACGGTCGTTCCGGCCGGCGGCTGACCCGGTGTGGCCCCGCCGGTCCCCGGACCAGTGGTCCCTGCCCCCGCGCCGAAAATGGCTTCGAGGGACCTGCTGAGACTCTCCGTCATGACGACGCGCTCCCCGTAGGCCACGATGACCCGCTTGAGCTCGGGCAGCTTGTTGCCTGACGCCTGAAGATAGAGCGGTTCGACGTATAGAACCGAATTCCGTATCGGTATGACCAGGAGCGTGCCGCGGATGACGTTGGAGCCTGCCTGGCTCCACAAGGTCAGGTTCTGGGAGATGACCGTGTCCTGGTCTATCCTCGCCTCCACCTGCATTGGCCCGTAGACAAGCTGCTGCTTGGGAAACTTGAAGACGAATAGCTCGCCGTAGTTCTCACCGTCCGACCGGGCGGCCATCCAGGCGATCATGTTCGACTTGTCCTTGGGGCTGAAGGGGAGCATCTGCACGAGCTCCTCCCTTTCAGCGCCCGGGAGACGGATGATCATGTAGTGAGGCTCCACCCTCTGGCCTTCATAGAGGTCTCGCGACGTCGGGCGCTCAGCGTCGGCGTAGTGCTGGAGCGGGCGCTCGTAGAGGTCCTCACGGTTGTAGAAGACCTGGGCGTCCTGCATGTGGTAGGTCGAGTACATGTAGGACTGGATTGAGAAGAGGTCCTCAGGGTAGCGGACGTGCTGAAGCATGTCCGCCGGCATCTCGCTCTTGGGCTTGAACAGGTCCGGGAATATCTTGACCAGGGTCTGGGCGATCGGGTCCTCGGCATCCCAGAGGTAGTAGTTGACTTCTCCGCTATACGCGTCTATCGAGATCTTCACGGAATTCCGGATGTAGTTCATGCCCATGGGGCTTAGCTCCGAATACGGGTAGAGCCGCGAGGTCGTGTAGGCGTCCTGGATGTAGAACAGGCGCCCGTCGTCTCCAATCACGATATAGGGGTCGCTGTCGTAGAACAGGAACGGCGCCAGCCGCCTGACGAGCTGGTGGATGTTGCGGTAGATCATGACCCGGCTCTCCGGGGTGATGGAGTTGGCCAGGAAGGTCTGATAGGAGCCGAGCCGGACGGCGAAAGCCGCCCTGATTATCGGGTTGGACAACTGGATACCGCCCGGGCCGGCGTACTTGGTGTACTTGTTCTGATCTCCTACCGGGTAGTCGAACTCCTCCGCCGTCGTGTTGACGATGGCGTAGGTATCGGTGAGTTCCCCGAAGTATATCTCCGGCCGGGTCACAGTCAGTTCCGGCACCGACGCCGACGGCGGGATGTCCCTGACCCAGAAGGACGGCATACCTTCCGAAGTAACCATCGTCGTGGGGCTGACGACTACGCCGTAGCCGTGCGTGAACTTGAGGTGCTCGTTCATCCACGTCTTTGCCTCGTCCGGGAGGAGCGCGTGGTTGAGCTCCCGGGCGGCTATGGTGACCTGCCTGTAGCGACCATTCACCGTGTAGCGGTCAAGGTCGACGTCGGCGAAGTCGTAATAGAGACGGATTGCCTGCAACTGCCCGTAGCTGTCCTTAAGTGGCCGCCAGTCCCACAGGCGGATGTTCTCCAGGGTCGCCGTCTCCTCGCGAAGGTCCGCGAGACTGAGGCTATTCGTCCCGGAGAACTCCCGCTCCACGACGTCAGTCAGGTCGAAGGCGGCTCTGGTGAAGGCGATGTTGTGCATGATGTACGGTGTCTCTTTGTTGATCTCGTCAGGCTCGACGGTGAACTGCTGTACGAAGGCCGGGTAGGCCGTGCCAACAACGAACGAGGCCACAAGAAGGAACCCGAGTCCGTAGACCACGAGACCGAGACGCCTTCTCACCCCGGCCACGACGACCAGGGCGGCGACCAGGGCGGCCAGGACTAGGAGGATTCTCAGGGCCGGGAGCTGCGCATGGATGTCCGTGTAGCTCGCCCCGAAGGCCACGCCGCGAGGCGAGTAGAGAAGGGAGTACTGGGCGAGGTAGTAGCCGGCTCCCTTGAGCAGGAGGATGCCCGCCCCCAAGACCGCGAGATGCCGGGCGGCCCAACTCGATATCCGGGGCCTGCGCCCGACGAAGTCGACACCTCGGTTGGAAAGATAGTACAAGGCCACGGCTACGAGGGTGGCGACCAGGACGAGCATCACCCCATGCCGCAGGGCCTGCCAGAGCGGGAGGTTGAAGATGTAAAAGCCGACGTCCCGGCCGAAGAAGGGGTCGGCCTGGCCGAACGGGGTCGCGTTGAGAAAACGTAAGACGACCATCCAGTTGGCCGCGGCTCCGTTCGCTGCCATGACGGCGATTATCCCCGCGCCGATGATGGTCACCAGGGACACGGTCCGGGGATGGACGTGGAACTCGGCGCTATCGTCCCCGGTGTAGATATCCAGGGGCTGGGGCGGACCTTCCCGGCGCGCCAGCCTCAGGTTCGCCGCGACGAACAGGAACGTGATGATTCCCGCGACGATCGGCACGAGCGATCTCGCCAGTATCGTCGTGAAGAACACGCTCTCGTAGCCCAGGCTGGCGAACCACAGGTAGTCGGTGAAGACGAACGACCCGTAGTAGCCCAGGGCGACCAGGGCCACGAGAAAGAGCAGTATGTTCCTCGGACTCAGGACTCGTCTCACGGTCCGTGCACCTCCGGGGTCATGTGATGGCGACGGGATTGGGGAACGCGAGCGGGGCCGCGGCCTACCGCGGTCCCGCGGGCGACTACTCCCTTCGTCGCGGCCCGGCCGGGTCCTCTCACACCAATGCCGCCAGGGCGACCAGTCCCCGCGTGGCAAAGAGCGCTCCCAGGCCGGCCAGCCCGAACCCGCAGGCGCCGACGAGGATGCGGTAGCCACGGGTGGTGAGGAGCCGACGGCCGCCCGCTACCGCGGCCGCCACGGCTGAGTACCAGACGAAGTCGGCGGATATGTGCCCGAGGTAGAAGGCCCCCGTCCCGGCCGCGCCCAGCGGGGCCGCGAGCGTCATGTAGGACAGGCCGACTGTCGCCCACCAGACCATCCAGTAGGGGCCGCTGACCGTGGCCGCCATGCCGGTGACCACGTCGGCCCCGCTCTCCCTGGGGTCCCACCGCCTGTCCCCCCGAGCCGGCCCTGCTTGCTGGTCCTTTCCACCGGCTCCAGTATGTTCCCCGGTAGGAAGGCTAATGTTTCCCCGAACGGCGGACCTCGCCGTCCCGTAACCCATCCAGACGAGGACGAGGCCCCCCACGAGGCTGATTCCGGCTGGAACCTCCGGCCGCGAGAGCAGGACGCCGACTCCCAGGGTCAGAGCGAGGACGGCTCCGAGTTCAAGCAGGGCATGACCTACCGTCACCAGCGAGCCGCCGCGGAAACCATTCCTGGCCGTGCGAGTGACGCAGGCCAAGAACAGAGGTCCGGGAGTGACGGCTCCGGAGAAGCCTATGACCAGCGACGTGAGGAACAGGGCACCGAGGGTCATGGCCGGGGGACTTCGCGTACTGCCGGGCTAGGTCCTCCACCGGGAGCGCGCGGAACAGCGCCTAGTGGCCTGGGCGGGACTTCGACGGTCCCGCGGGACCGTCAGGAGTCCGGTTCTTCCTCGTCGTCTGGGTCTAGACCGGTCCAAGCCCTCCGCCCCCCCCGCCCGATAACCACGTGGGGGGGGACGCCGGGCCTCGTTTCCACGTCCCGCGCGGCCGCGTGGGGGGGCGGTGATGTCGACCCGCCTCTAGGGACAGAACCGACCGCGAACCGACCCCTTTGCTGAGCGGTGCGCTGCTCGGCCAGCCGCCGGGCCGCCTCCCTGGAACGCCGGTAGCTGTCCCAGGTCATCAGTATCTCCCGGGCCTTGGAGCCCTCGAAGGGGCCTACGATGCCGGCCTCCTCCATCATGTCGATGAGCCGCCCGGCACGGGTGTAGCCGACGCGAAGGCGTCGCTGGAGCAGCGAGATGGAGGCCGACCCGCTCTCCATAACGACGCGGACCGCCTCCTCGAACAACTCGTCGTCAGCCTCCTCCCCCTTGTCCTCCTCCTCGGCCTCAGTCGCCAGGACGTCGGGCACGTAGCGAGGCTTGGCCTGCCCCCGGACGAACTCCACAAGGGCTTCTATCTCCCTGTCCGAGATGAAAGCGCCCTGCACCCGGATGGGCTTGGTGGCCCCGATAGGCATGAACAGCATGTCACCGTGTCCGAGCAGCTTCTCAGCCCCGTGCGTGTCGATGATGGTCCTCGAGTCAACCTGCGACGCCACCGCGAAGGCCACCCGTGTCGGTATGTTGGCCTTTATCGTTCCCGTCAGGACATCCACGGTGGGGCGTTGTGTGGCGACCATGAGGTGTATGCCGGCGGCGCGCCCCATCTGGGCCAAGCGGAAGATGAGGTTCTCCACCTCGACAGGCGCCACCATCATTAGGTCAGCCAATTCGTCGATGACGATGATGATGTAGGGGAGTGGATTGGGCCCGGGGAGGTTGGACGAGGACATCCGCGGGCGGACCTCCTCCGGTACGGGCTCCCCCGGCATCCGGGAAGGCGCTCCGCCGACGAGGTCGTTGTAGCGGCCTATGTCGCGCACGCCCGCCGCAGCGAACAGCTCGTAGCGGTCCTCCATCTGCTTGACCGCCCAGCGCAGGCATCCCGCCGCCTTCTTGGGGTCGGTGACAACCGGGGCGACCAGGTGCGGGATGCCCTCGTAGACGCTCAACTCGACCACCTTCGGGTCAATGAGGAGGAACTTGACCTCACTCGGCTTGGCCCTGAAGAGCAGGCTGGCGATCATGGCGTTCAGGCACACGCTCTTGCCCGAACCCGTGGCCCCGGCGATAAGGATATGAAGTAACCGGTCCAGGTCTCCGGTGATGGGCCGCCCGGTGATCTCCTTGCCGAGGACCAGCGTGAGTTTCGAGGTGAGCCTCCTCACTTCCGGGTCCTCCAGAACCTCGCGGAGAGGTACGGTGGAGACCTCCCGGTTAGGTATCTCAATGCCCACCGCGTGCTTGCCAGGAATTGGCGCCTCTATCCTCACGCTCTCCGCGGCCATGTTCATGGCGATGTCATCTGTCAGGCTGGATATCCTAGCGACTTTGATGCCGGGGGCAGGCTGGTACTCGAAGCGCGTGACGACCGGACCACGCCGGGCGTCGATCACCCTGCCGCTCACCCCGTAACTCGCCAAGACCGCCTCGAGCTGGCGGGCCGCGTCGTCGAGGTCCTGTTTGAGCCGTCTCGTCTTCACCGGGGAGACCGGGTCCAGGATGCTGAGAGACGGGAGCTCGTAGAGGAGGTTGTCGGTCAGGGCCATCTGCTCGTAACCGCGGCGCTCGTCGGTGGCCGGGACCCCGGCCTGGGCTCCCGCGGCCGGCGGCGCTGCCGCCATGGCCGGCCTCGGGGTCCGGTCCGTCCCTGCGCCGGGTACAGCGACCAAGCCCCCACCGCGGGCCCCAGCGCTCGCCGGGTTCCCCGGCCCGAACCCATCCGGCGCGAGACCGCCCGAGCCGGGCCTGGGCCCAAACCCGTAGCGCTCCCTCGCGCCCTGCAGGTCGACGCCGAGCCCCGAGCCCGCGCCGGTACGACCCGCCCTCTCCGACCGGCCCGGGCGGACCTGCTCACGCAGGCCCCAACGGGGGGCCGTCCCTCTCCACGAGTTCGCCTGGCCGCGCTCGACACCGCCACGGAGTTCCTGATTCGGCAGCGGCCGCTGGCGCCGCGGCGTCTGTCGCTCAAACAGGCCCACAAGCCTGCCCAAGCCGCGCCCCAGGAAGCGGGCCGTCGCGGAGCCCCCGTGCCACAACGCGAGGGCGAACGTAACCAGGGACGAGTCCGTGGCCAGGAGGAGGGCAATCAGAGTCAGCGCCGCGAGGACGACGTCTCTCCCGAGAGGCCCGAAGGCGGCCATAAGGGCCCAGTTGACGGCGTAGCCCACGTAGCCCCCGCCGAGCCCGAACCTGATGTTCTCGAACCCGACGTCGGCCACGGCAGGCTCGAACCGATGAAACCAGCCGAGAACCGCGACGAGCCCCAGGAGCCACCCGGCCAACCTCGACCCGGCCACAACGTGCCCGCGCTGGAACACACAGAGCAGTCCCGCCAGGCCCACGCAGGCCGGCACGAGTAGCGAGGCGTCCCCGAAAGCGGCGCCCAGAGCCTGCTTGACGATATCCCCGAACCCGCCCCCCGCGGGGGAGAACAAACCGAGGTAGGTCAGGACGGTGAGGGCCACCAGAAGCACGCCCACGATCTCCTGCTTTATCTCGTCTCTGATGCCCGGCAGCACGAGCAGCCCCCCTTCTCGCCGTAGCCCTGCCGCCGGTCTCATCGGTCGCGGACCGGCCCGCGCCCTGGCAACGCTCCACGCTCCACCCGTACGGGCCCACCCTTCTACGGGTCCTGACGCAAACCCTCCAGGACCCGGTCCACCGGCGACCACCCGCCGGGCCGGTCTCGTCCGCGCCGGAACCTCCTAGACCAAAGCCCCCCAGGCCAACGCCGCGGCCCCGAGCGCCCAGCAGTACCAGGCGAACCTGTGGAGACGCCCCCGCTCGACGAGTCTCGCGAGAACGACCATGGCCATGACCCCGGAGACGAAGGCGGCCACAAAGGCCAGGGCAAGCCCGCCTAACGGGAGCCCCGGAGCCGCGGCTCGGCTGATGTCACCGGCCCTGGACACCTCCACGAGCCCGGCGCCGGCGATGGCCGGCAATGACAAGAGGAAGGAAAAACGCGCGGCGGACCGGCCCTCCAGGCCTCGGCTGAGCCCGGCGACTATCGTCATGCCGGACCGCGAAAGCCCCGGGAGGATGGCCAGCCCCTGCGCCACGCCCACGGCCACCGCGTCGCTCGGACGAATCTGCCGCTCAGTCCGCCGGCCGGAAGCGAAGCGCGACGACAGGAGTAGCACGAGACCGGTCACCAGGAGCATGACCGCAGCCACTCGGGGCTCCTCGAACGTGACGCGGAACAAGGGCTCCAGGCCGAACCCGATGAGGGCCGTGGCCGCGGTGGCGACAAGCAGGTTAGCCGCCAGTCCGCGCCAGGCCACGTTCTCCCGGGACCAGTCCCGGCCGCGGGGTCCTCTCCGTCCCGGCCGGAACCATGCCGCGACCGCGGCGAGCATCCGCCACAGCTCCCGGGCGAACAGGACGACGACGGCCGCCGCGGTGGCCGCGTGCACCGTCACCTCGAGCAGGACACCCGGCGTCTGAACACCGAGAAACTCCTGAGCCAGGACAAGATGTCCTGAACTCGACACGGGAAGGAACTCCGTCAGTCCTTGCAGGACTCCGAGGAATAGCCACGTGAGCCAGTCCAACGTCTCCCTCTCCCCTCGGACTAAGCGAACGGAGAGAGATTGGCCGCCAGGGGGGAAATGCCTCCTATAGACGCCCCCAAGCCCCCCAAGGCGTTTCTCCGGCGGTCGGGGTGGCGGGCGACAGGCCCTCGCCCTGAATCGACCGGCCCGGGGCGATGACGGGGTCCAGGTAGTCGTAGACGTCCGTGCTCAGAAGACGGGTCACTCTGAGAACGCCGGACACGTCCCGCTCGGCCACGACCTTCACCGGGCCGAACGGCCGGTCGATGGTGCGCTCCTCGAAATGGTGCTCGTCACCGCCGCCGGGAAGGTAGGGTGACTCGCCAGTCCCTGTCCCGAGACCGGCAAGGACTAACTCCTCAGGCAGCACGGTGTAGAGAATCACGGGCCCCATCCTCCGTGTCGGAGGCGATTGCCCGGCGCCGCCCGGGTCACGACGGCCGCGACCCTTTCGGCGGTCGCGAAGCTATCAGGGCCCGCAGTCTCTCGAGAGCGCCTGAGACGCCGCCAACTTCGTCGATGAGGCCTTCCTGGACGGCCTCCTCCCCGACGAGCACGGTTCCTATGTCCCGGGCGAGCTCTCCGGTCCGGAACATCAGCCCTCTCAACCGGCCCTCGCTTATCTTGGAGTTGGTGACGATGAACCGGACAACCCGGTCCTGCATTTTGTCGAGGTACTCGTAGGTCTGCGGGACGCCGATGACCAGGCCGCTCAGCCTGATCGGATGAATGGTCATGGTCGCGGTCGGGGCGATGAACGAGTGGTTCGCGGCGACGGCGATGGGGATGCCGATGCTGTGACCGCCGCCCAGGATGAGTGAAACGGTGGGCTTGGACATGGTGGCGAGGAGCTCCGCCAGGGCGAGACCAGCCTCCACGTCGCCCCCGACCGTGTTGAGTATGACGAGCAGGCCGGCTATATCCGGATTCATCTCGACGGCTACGACTTGCGGGACCATGTGCTCGTACTTGGTCGTCTTATTCTGTGACGGTAACACCAGATGGCCCTCGATCTGGCCGACTATGGTCAGGCAATGAATGTCACTCTTAGGACGCGCGACCTCCGGGGAGCCGAACCTCTCCACAGCCTCCGTCGATGATTCGCCGTCGCCTCGCGGCCCCACCGTCGAGGGGCGCGGTTCAGGGGCCCCCGGAACCGGGGAAGGAGCCTCCGGCTGTCCGGGCACCTCCGGCCCCGGTGGCGGGAGAGGCACCGCGGCGGGAGGACTGTCGGGCTCGCGGCCCACCACCCTCCCGGCTCCTTCACCCGAGACGACACCCTCGGGTCCTCGTAGACCCCGCCAGAACAAGAGCATCCCTCCCGCATACGTGACCGGGTTAGGATGCCCCCTCGGCGGTCCGTCCTTACGACGATTGGAGCCTTATCCCTCCACGGGCTTCGCCCGTGCCCCCTCTCTCCCACCACGGCCATCGGCGGCCTCGGGGTCGGAGCCCTGATGGCTCGCGTCGTCGTCACCGGCGACGGCGCCGTCAGATCCGACTTCGAGGATGACCGGGATGACCATCGGGCGCCTTCTGGTCCGCTCGCTGAACAGAGCGCTGAGGGCGTGGCGAACCCTGCCCTTGACCTGGGGCCACTCCTTCTTGCCGTTCCCGTTCCTGTAGAGAGAGGCGAGCGTGTCTCTGACCTTGTCCTTGGCGTCCTCGATGAGGCCCTCCGATTCCCGAGCGTACACGAACCCCCTCGAGATGACCTCCGGTCCGGCGAGAATGTCGCCGGTGGCCGGGTTGACCACGACGGACACGAGCACTATCCCGTCCTGGGCGAGCTGTCGCCTATCCCTGAGGACCACGTCCCCCACGTCTCCGACCCCCAGGCCGTCGACGAGCACCTGACCCGACTGCACCCGCCCGGCTAGGCGGGCCCGGTCCCGCGCGAACTCGAGGACCGAGCCGTTCTCGACCAAGTAGATGTTCTCGTCCAGCACCTCGACGTCCCGGGCCAACTGGGCGTTACGGACCATGTGCCGCCACTCGCCGTGGATGGGGATGAAGAACCTGGGCCTGACCATGTTGAGCATCAGCTTCAGGTCTTCCTGGGAACCGTGACCGGACACGTGGACCTCACTCGACGGCTCGTAGATGACGTCGGCGCCCTGGCGGAAGAGCCTGTCCACGGTCCGCGCGACGAGCGTCTCATTGCCCGGCACGGGTGTAGCCGCCATGACCACCGTGTCTCCGCTCCGTAGCTCCGTCCTCCGGTACTCCCCGCTGGCGATGCGGGCGAGGGCCGACATCGGCTCTCCCTGGCTGCCAGTGGTGAGGAGGACGACCTTGTCGGCCGGCAGCCGGTTGAGTTCATCTATCTCGACCAGCGTCCCGGGTGGAACATGCAGGTAGCCAAGACGAGACGCTACGTCGACCGTCTCCGACATGCTCCTGCCGGTCACTCCCACCTTCCGGCCCACGCTGCGCGCCGCGTCGAGCACCTGCTGGATGCGGTGGACGTTGGACGCGAAGGTCGTCACCAGGATGCGGCCGGGCCGGTTCCAGAAGATCTCCCGTAGTCGGCGGCCTACGACCCGTTCGGAGGGTGTGTAGCCGGGCTTCTCCGCGTTGGTGCTATCCATGAGGAGAGCGAGGACGCCCTCCTCCGCTAAGTCGTTGAGGGCTCGGTAATCGGCGATCTTGCCGTCCACCGGCGTTTGGTCGAACTTGAAGTCACCCGTGTGGATGAAGGTGCCGATAGGCGTCTTCAGCGCGAACCCGAAGGCGTCCGGCACGCTGTGGTTGACCCTGAAAGGGACGACCTCGAACGGTCCGACCTTGATGTGCTGTCCCGGCTCGACCCCCCGCCCCTCGAACCCCCTGACCTTGATCTCATCCAGCTTGGGCTGAAGGAGGCCGAGGACCAGCGGGCTGGAGTAGATGGGTACCGACATCTCTCTCAGCAGGTAGGGCACGGCTCCCATGTGGTCCTCGTGTCCGTGGGTAACGAAGACCGCCTTCACGTCTCGGCTCCTCTCGACCAGGAACGAGAGATCGGGCAGTATGATGTCAATGCCGAAGACGTCTTCCTCGGGGAACGTCATCCCACAATCCACAACCACGATCTGCCCGTCGTGCTCGAAGAAGACACAGTTCTTCCCTATCTCACCTTGGCCGCCGAGGAAACCCACACGAACCGTGGACCGGCCGGCGCGACCTCTAAGCAAGTCCTCCACTACTCAAACCTCCGAAGAGAGTCATCAGGAACGTCCAGGCGGGGACGCTTGTCCACTACCCTGGGGACAACTCTAATAGTATAGCCAACCATTGGCACCGCGTGCAAACAGTTCCTCGCTCGAGAGGCGTCCCAGGGTCCGGGTACCCCACGGACTACCCTTCAGCAATAGGTCGACGGTTCCACGAAACCGCGGCGCCGGCGTCCGTTGACGCCGCCAGTAGAAGATTGCGGCGCCGGGGAGCCGGTCAGTGCGCTATCCGCAAAGCGGACGCTCTTGGGGTCCGGTCAGGCCGCTTGGCTGGGGTCTCCGCTGACACCGCTGGGCTGAGGCGTTGGCGGTCCCGTGAGGGGCGTTGGGGGTCCGGTGAGGCCGCCTTCGAACCAAGAGGGACGGCGCCAGCCGGACCTCTGTTCGTCAAGGCCGAACCGGAGCCCCCAACGCCCCTGCCGCCCTCAGTGGGTGACCTCGACTCCGGACAAGACCATTGCCTCGCGGATTGCCGCCACCTGTGTCTCGGTGGCCTCGACCAACGGTAGCCGCAGGCCACCGGCATCGAAGCCCGTGAGCCGCAGAGCGGCTTTCACCGGTATGGGGTTGGTCGTCAGGAACAGGGCCCTGAACAGGGGCAGCAGCTGGTGATGCAGCCGTGTGGCCTCGGCCGCGTCACCTGCGGCGAACGCCGCGACCATTTTCGAGACCAGTGGTCCGGCCACCTGGCTGGCGACACTCACGACGCCGTATGCCCCCACGGCCATCATGGGGATGGTCAGGCTGTCGTCCCCGCTATAGACCCGAACCTTGCCCTTCACGGCCCGGACCATCTCGGCCGCCTGGTCCGCGCTCCCGCCCGCCTCCTTCAGGGCGACGATGTTGTCCACCTCGGCCAAGCGGGACATGGTCTCAGGAGCGATGTTGACTCCCGTCCGGCTAGGTATGTTGTAGATCATCACCGGAAGCCTGGTAGCGGCGGCCACCGCTTTGAAGTGCTCGTACAAGCCTGACTGCGGGGGCTTGTTGTAGTAGGGAGCCACGAGCATCACGCCATGAGCCCCGAGTGCCTCCGCCCTGCGGGTAGCGGCGATGCTCGCGGCAGTGGAGTAGTTGCCTGTCCCGGCGAGTACCGCCGCCTTGCCCCCCACCGCGTCGAGGACGGCCTCGGTCAGCCTGACCTTCTCGTTATCGGTTAGGGTCGGAGACTCCCCCGTGGTCCCGCCCACCAGCACCGCGTCCGTACCGCTTGCCACGAGTCTCCGCGCCAGCTTGGCGGCCTGGCCGTAGTCCACGTTCAGTTTGGAGTCCAGCGGCGTCACCATGGCCGTGATGACACGGCCCCAATCAAACTCTCGCGGCTCTCTGTTCAACTGGAAACCTCCTCATGGACCGGCGGGTCCTCCGGGTCCTCCAGGCCGAACTCCTGGTGCAGGGCCTGTATCGCCCGGGTCATGTCGGCCTGAGGCACCAGGCAGGAGATTGTGAGATGGGAGTCGGCCGTCTGGAGTATAGGGACACCCTCACGAGTCAGGGCTCGGGCCACCTTGGCCATCACACCCGGGACCCCGCGCATCCGAGCCCCGACGATGGTCACCTTGGCGCAGCCCGGCCTGAACGACACTTTGTAGCCTAGGGGGCGCAGGACTTCCTCCGCCCGGCGGACAGCCCTGCCCTCTATGGTGAAGACCTGCGCCTCCGTGCTCACGCTGATCAGGTCGACGGAGATACCCGCCTCCGCGAGACTCTGGAAGACACGCAAGGCCGCGTCTTGGTCCGGGTGCGCGCCGGGTTCCTGGCTCACCACGACCTGCGCCACGTCGCTGATATGAGTGACCCCGGTGATCAGGCGACCTTCCTTGACATCCGGCCAGGGCGAGTCGGCCAACCCGGCGGTGTGTGTCACAAGAGTCCCCGGACCGGGACTTGTCGGGGATAGGATACGGATGGGTATGTCCTTCCTCATGGCTATCTCGACGGCCCTCGGGTGGATGACCCGCGCCCCTTCGTAGGCCATCTGCGACACTTCTTGGTAACTCATGACCTTGAGCGTCTTTGCCTTGGACACGATCCGCGGGTCGGCCGTCTTGATTCCTTCCACATCCGTGTATATCTCCACGACCTCCGCACTGAGCGCCGCCCCCAGGGCGGCGGCGGTCGTGTCGCTTCCCCCGCGACCCAGGGTCGTCACGTCCCCTGTGTCGGTCACGCCCTGGAACCCCGCCACGACTACGACGCGTCCCTCCTTGAGGTGCCGGAGCATCCGTTCCGGGTCCACCCTTAGGATGCGCGCGTCGGTGAAGTTGGCGTCAGTTATGATTCCCGCCTGGCCGCCCGTCAACGCGATGGCGTCGACGTTCCGGGCCCGCAGCGTGGCGGCGACGATCACCGACGATACCGTCTCTCCACACGAAGCGATGAGGTCCAGTTCCCTCGGCGCCACCCCCGGGCAGACCTCCGAGGCCATGTTGAGCAGCGTATCCGTGGCGTAAGGGTCCCCCTGCCGGCCCATGGCGGACACGACGACGGCCGTCCGGTATCCCTTGCGGACGGCCTCGATGACGCGGTCGGCGAGCACCTGTCTCTGGGCAGGGGTGGCGACGGACGTGCCCCCGAACTTCTGAATGACAATCCGCATCTAGCACAATCCTCTCTTGACCAGTTCCTCAGCTATCTGAACCGCATTGGATGCGGCACCCTTTCGCAGGTTGTCGGACACCACCCAGAAAGCTAGGCCTCGCTCCGACGACAGGTCCTTTCGGATGCGACCCACAAAGACCTCATCCCGGCCGGCCGCTTCGAGCGGGGTCGGATAGACGCCCTCCGCCGGGTCGTCTCGGACGAGCACTCCGGGCATCGCGGCCAGGGCTTCCCGGGCCTCTTCAGGTGATACCGGTCTCCGAGTCTCAACCCAGACCGCCTCGGAGTGACCCACTTCAACCGGCACGCGCACCGTGGTGGCAGAGACGGCCAGGTCGGGGCGCCCCATGATCTTCCGGGTCTCCGTCACCATCTTCATCTCTTCCTTGCTGTGGCCCCCAGGCTCGAACTCGTCGATATGGGGGATGAGGTTGAAGGCGATGGGGTGCGGGTAGACCTTGGGCTTGACGGCCTGCCCGTCGAGAATGGACCGGGACTGGGTCCTGAGCTCCTCCACCGCCTCCCACCCGGTGCCCGAAACCGACTGGTACGTGGCTACCACGACCCGGGTCAGTCTCGAGAGCCCCTCGATAGGCTTGAGGGCCATGACGAGCTGGATAGTGGAGCAGTTCGGGCTGGCGATAATTCCCCGGTGCGCGCTAAGGGCCTCCTGGTTCACCTCCGGCACGACCAGGGGCACCGACGGGTCGGCCCGAAAGGCGTTTGATTTGTCTATCACGACAGCCCCGCGCCTGACAGCCTCCGGGGCCAGGCTTAGGCTCACGTCGGTCGGCACGGCGAAGAAGGCTATGTGGACGCCCTCGAAACGTTCGGGCTCGACTAACTCGACGGGTTCGGAACGGCCGCGGAACTCCATGGTCGTTCCGGCTGTCCGGGCTGTCCCCATGAGCGTCAATCCGCCGACGGGAAACCGGCGCTCCTCCAGGATGTCGAGAAGCTTCCGCCCAACGGCTCCGGCGGCACCCACTATGGCCACGTTGCGGTCCACCAAGCCACTCTCCTTCCCGTCGGAGCACCGCGGTCACACCTGGACACGGCTCACGAGCACAGGCTGGAGCTGTCGTCCCGACAAGGCCGCCTCGACGGTCGGTACTAGCAGGCTGAGGTCGGAGTCCAAAGAGTTCGGCTTGGTATCTGGGTTGTCCTGCCCAAATGGTACGAAGTAGACATGACGGGTATTCAGTAGCTGCCCCAGGTTCTTAGCGTTCATCCCCAGGCCGTCGTTCGTCGCGATGGACAGGACGACGGGCCTCTGGTTCCTGAGGTGGGCCTTGCAGGCCATCAGCACCGGCCCGTCCGTGATGGCGTTGGCGAGCTTGGCGAGGGTGTTTCCGGTGCACGGCGCGACAACCATGACGTCGAGCAGCCTCTCCGGACCGATAGGCTCGACCTCCGAAACCCTCCTCAGCGCGCGTTTCCCAGTAATCTCGTGGAGTCGGGTCAGCCAGTTCTCAGGCGTCCCGAAGCGCGACTCGACTGACGCCACGGATTCCGAGACTATCGGCAGCACGTCCGCCCCCTCGACGACGAGTCTCTCCAAGTGCGGAAACACCCGCTCGAGAGTGCAGTGCGACCCGGTCAGGGCGAACCCCACGCGCTTTCCGTGTAGGCTCAAGACCTAGACACCTCCCTTGCGGCACCATCGTCCAAGCGTTCGTCGATCAGTCTCAGAATGACGCTAGCGAGGTAGGTGGCCGCGGTTTCCGGCGCGACCCGTCCCGGGAGCCCCGGGGCCAGTACTGCCTTCAGTCCGAACTCGGCCGCGGCGTCGAAGTCGGTCCCGCCCTTCCCGGAGGCGAGATCGATCACGACCGCCTCGCCGTCCAGGACGGATAGCGCTTCCCGCCCCAGAACCGCGGCCGGTACGGTATTGAACACGAACCGGGCGCCCTCGAGCGCGTCCCGCAGCTCGCTGAAGTCGACGGCCACGCACCCCGTCACCACCGCTCGAGCCCTAGCGTCCGGCCTCCGGGCCACGACCGTCACTCTGGCCCCCAGGGCGGCGAGTGTGGCGGCCATCGTCTGGCCGGTGCGGCCGTAGCCGATCACCGCGGCCCGAGACCCGTGAATGGTCACTCTCGTGCGTTCCAGGGCCATCATCACCGCGCCCTCGGCTGTGGGAATGGAGTTGAGTATGGCGAGGTCGTCAAGGTCGCCCAGGGCCACCGCCTGGCAACCCGCGCCGGCTACCGCGGCCGCGAGGTCGGGCGGGAAGGATCCGGCCAGAACGAGCGCGGGCGGAACCATCTTCCCGAGGTCGTCACCGGACAGGAACAGGGCGTCCTCGGGATCCTCCGACCAGACGCGCCCTCCCGGCCCGAACGGGGGCATGGGACACACGAGGACATGCGCGCCCGAGAGCGCGTCACTGAGGCAGGTATGGTGCCCGACACCCGGCACCAGAGGGGGCCGGCGGCGGACTAGCCGCGCGCGGGCCCCCAGGGAGGTCAGCCGGGCCGCCAGGAAGTCGTTTCGCCTGTCGCCGCCGGCAATAGCGAACTCAAGCCGGGAAACACAGGAGTCTTGCACTTGGGAGCCCCTCTACCTCGCCGGACTTCTCGGGCGTCCGGCCTGGGTACACTCTATGTCCTGCCGGATTGCCCGGTGAGGGGCTGAGGAAGGTGAGACTCGCGCCGGAGGCTATCCGGGCTGGGCGAGGCCCAGGAGGTCCTCCAGGGACGTGACGAGGCCGGTGATGTCACGTACTTTCCGGACGGCAAGAAGGACCCCGGGCATGAACGACGCCCGGCTGGCGGAATCGTGACGGAGGGTGAACGTCTCGCCCGAGGAGCCGAAGATGATCTCGTGGTGGGCCACCAGGCCGGAGAGGCGCACACTGTGTACCGGCACACCGCCGACTTCGACGCCCCGGGACGGTTGGCGCTCCACGACAGTCGCTGGTTCTCCGGCCTGGACGGGGCGCACCGGCGTTGGTGCCTGGTCGCGCCCGGCCGCGGCGTCCCGCAGGCTCCCGCCCGCGGCGCCGGCTCCCGGCCTCGCGGCACTCCCGTCGAGATGGGCCCCGACCAGCCGTGCTAGAGCCAGCGCCGTTCCGGAAGGGGCGTCGACCTTCTGGTCGTGGTGCATCTCGATTATCTCGGCGGTCTTGAAGTAGCCGGCCGCGACTCTGGCCGTGATCGCCAGCACGGTGGCCCCTAGGGAAAAATTCGGAGCGACGACGCATCCGAGACCGAGCCGGCGGGCGGTGCGGTCGATGTCCCGGAGAGTCTCGCCGGGAATCCCGGTTGTCCCGGAGACCGGCCGGACCCCGGCATCAAGGGCCTGCCTGAGGATGGAGGGGCTGACGGTCGCGTTCGTGAACTCGACGAGGACCTCGGGGCGGGCCTCCCCTAAACAGGCGGCCACAGTGGAGAAAGTGGCTATTCCGTCCGAGGCCAGTTCTCCCTGGAGGGTCGGGACGTCCGGCGACCCCTCGTCACGGAACGCCCTGGACACGGCCCCGACCAGGAGGAGGTCCGGAGCGCCCATCACGGCCTGAAGCACCTCGCGGCCCATGCGCCCGGAGGCCCCGGCCACCGCGACCTTCAGACGGTCCCGCGCCGCGTCGCCGGAGCGCGGGCCCTCACCGCCGTTGCCCCGTGTGGTGCGCTCGCTCAAGCCTTCCCCTCCAGACAGCCGTCATGGGCCGTGACCACCCCGGGCCACCGCTAGGTCCGGCGAGTCCCGTGGGCGTAACCTCAGCCCACGACGAGTCTCTACCATATTCTACTACGCAAATCCTGCTCGGTACTCCACGAATCGCTACTGCCCGGCAGGCAGCGAGGACGGGCCGGCGGAGAATGGGCCAACGGAGAATGGGCCAGCGACAAGGCCCGCCGCCGCGCGAGCGCTTGGCAGCGGGCCCGACCCGGAACTCATCAAACGCCCCTACCGCGGGGCGTCCGGCTAGTGCTCCCGGGACTTCCTCTCGTGACTCTCGACGTCCTCCGCTCCGTTGCGCCGAAGGATGTCCTCGACCTTCCCGGCCTTGTCGTCGGAGGCGTGAACCACGGTCAGGATACCGCCCTCCTTGACCTTCTTCTCAAACTCCCGCCCCCTCGCTTCGGGCACACCGTAGTCGACCAGGCCGCCGGCGAGACCCCCGGTGACCGCTCCGGTCAGAAGGGCCGCCAGCGGACCCGCAGCTAGAATCGGGCCGATGCCCGGGATGGCCAGAGCCCCCGCGCCCGCCAGAAGGCCGGCCGCACCGCCTGCCCCGCCTCCCCAGGCCACACCCGTGCCCACGTCCTGACCGGCTACGTCCAGGTCAGCCAGGTCGCCGTCCGCGTCGCCGCCCCGGGACTCCGGCCCGCGGCCGCCGCCCCCGTCCCCCCGTTCATCGCGGGAAACGATAGAAACCTCATCTTCCCTGAGCCCGGCTTCCTTGAGCTCGTCGACCGCCTTCTCGGCCTGTCCCCTGGACTTGAAGACACCAATGACCGTCTTACCCACAATGACCCCCCGTTCCCATGGCTCATGAAATCGCTGGTTCGGGGCTAGTATTGTTCCCGGGTAAGATTGTCATTCGCCGGGGGTCGACGCTACGGCACTGCCGGCGCCGGTAGCACCTAGCTCGTCTTCTCAAACAGGCGGGACAGGAACGGCTCCACCAAGGCCAAAGCCACGGCTATGGCCGCGACGGGATCGACCTCCGCCCCCAGGAAACCTACTTTGCCTGGCAACGCCAGTCCCACGAAGCTCGAGACCATCACGAGAGAGAGGTATATGCCGCCGGCTACGGCGACCAGGTCTACGAGGCCCTGTGAAAACGGCGTATGGCGGGGGTCTGGGAGGTCTCTCCGTCTGATAGCGTTGAGCTCACGGTCTTTCTGCCTGGCTTTCTCCCTGGCGGCCAGGGCGGCAACCAGAGCGACGACGACGAGCGCGGCCGCTGCGGTCAAACCGAGCATCCGGCCCCCTCCCTCCTGGGGTGGCGGCGCCACCTAGGACAGGACTATGAAGGCCCTCACCCGGCTATGTCGGCCCGCCCTTCCCCCCGCTTCCCGAGGCAGGTTCATCGAACCCGCCCGTGTGACCGAAGCCGCCCTCACCCCTGGCCGATGTCGAAAGTCGTCCCACGTGGTCAACCACGACGTCGGCCCTGGTGACCGGCGCGACGACGAGCTGAGCGACCCGGTCCCCCCGCAGCACCGCGAACTCCTCCTCCCCGAGGTTGACCAGTATGACCTTGACTTCGCCCCGGTAGTCCGAATCTATGGTACCGGGTGAATTCAGCACGGTCACCCCCGCGCGCGCCGCGAGACCGCTCCTCGGCCTCACCTGGCCCTCGAAACCGACCGGTACCTCCAACCTCAGTCCGGTAGGCACGAGAGCTCTCGCGCCCGGCGCGATGACGATGGGCTCCCGGTTTGCCGCGACCAGGTCCATCCCCGCCGCCCCCGCCGTCATGTAGGCCGGCAGCGGCAGATCCTCTGTCCCGGGGTCGCGGGTGGCCTTGACGACGACCTGCCGGGGTTGCTGGTTCACGGCCGTCCCCCCTCGCAAAGAGAGTCCCTCAGGGCTTGTTCCGAAGGGAGCGGATCCGGTCCGACGGCGGCTACAGCCGCCCGCGCCGGGTCGAGCACACGACGGGCGAGTTCCCCGAGGTCTTCCACGGTCACGGCGTCTATGCGCGCAGCTACCTCGTCCGGACTGAGAATCTTGTCCAGTAGGAGCAGTGAACGCCCTAAACGGCTCATACGGTTCGAGGTGTTCTCCAGCCCCAGGAGCAAAGACGCCTTCACCTGGTCCTTCGCCCGCTTGAGTTCCTCAGGAGTCGGGCCGTCACGTCTCAGGTCCTCCATCTCCACAGCCGCGAGTCTGACGACCTCTCGGGCGTTTTCAGGGCTTACCGCCGCGTATACGCCCATCATGCCGGTGTCTGAGAACGCTGAGGAGTAGGCGTAGATGGAGTAGGCGAGACCCCGTTCTTCGCGGATGGCCTGGAACAGCCTCGAGCTCGTCCCGCCTCCGAGTATCCCGCTCAGCAGGTGCAACGCGAAGACGCTGGGGTCACCCATCGGCACGCCCTGGAACCCGACGCACAGGTGAGTCTGCTCGATCGGCTTGGCCTTGGCGCGGTACCCGGGGTGCAGCGCGGGTGTCGTCTTGATGGCCGCGGCCCCGGCGGCGGGCGCGCTGCCGAAGAAGTCCCGCGCCATGCTGAACCCCTTCGTGGCCCCGACGTTCCCGGCCAAGGCAACAACGATGTTCCCCTTGTTGTAGCCTGAGCGATGGTAGTCCGTCACGGTGTCGACGGACACGGCCGACACGGTCTCGGCCGTCCCCAGGACAGGCTTCCCTAGCGGGTCGTCACCCCACGCCGCTTCAGCCAGGAAATCAGCGGCGAGTTCGTCCGGGGTGTCCTCGTACATCTTGATCTCCTCGAGGACTACGCCTTTCTCCTTCGGCAGGTCCGAGGGGTCGAACCTGGGCGAGAGAGCCAGGTCTGACAGGAGGTCCATGGCCCGGTCGAGGTGCTCATCAAGGACCTTGACGTAGTAGCAGGAGTACTCCTTGGAGGTGTAGCCGTTGAGCTGGCCGCCGATGGAGTCCATCTCCTCGGCTATGCGCCGCGCCGTCCGCCGCTCGGTCCCCTTGAAGAGGAGATGTTCGACCAGGTGGGATATGCCCGCGAGCGAACTCGGCTCCTGGCGCGACCCGACCCCTACCCACACCCCGACCGACACCGAACGCACGTACGGAATGGTCTCGAGCACGACGCGCAGCCCGCCCGGGAGGGTCTCCGTTTCGTACAAGGGGGCGGGACCCTCTGACATCCGGCGCCTACCGTCGCTCTCGGTCACTGCGTCTCGCCTCCGCGGGCGGTCTTTTGCCGGGTCTTCACTCCGGGCGACGACTCGGACCCGAGTTCCGCCCGGAGGAGCCGGAGCCGGCGAAGGTCCGCGGCGCGTTCCTCGTCCGACCCCGGCGTCTCGAGAAGGAACGGACAGCCGGCGAGCGCCGGAGTGGCGAGAAGAGCCGAGAAGCCGGTTTCTCCGATGGTCCCGCTGCCGATCGGAGCGTGACGGTCCTTGTGGGAGCCGGCGTCTTGTGCCGAATCGTTGGCGTGGATTACCTTCAGCCGGTCCTGCCCGACGATGTCCGCGGCCTGCCTGATGAAGGCCGAGACACCTTCAGGACTGCTCAAGTCGTAACCGGCCGCGTGGGCGTGGCAGGTGTCCAGGCACACCCCGAAGAGCGGTCCTTTTTCATCCTCGAGTCTGTGGAGGAGCGCGGCCAGATCCTCGAGGGTCGCCCCGAGTTCGCGCCCGGACCCGGCGGTGTTCTCGAGGAGCAGCGTGACCTCCCGGGCGGCGGGGCTGGCACGGTCGTAGGCCTCGACGATTGAGGTGAGGGCCCTCTCGATCCCTTCCGACGTGCCGGTCCCCTCTGCCGGCCTGCCCGGGTGCGTCACCACATAGGGAGCTCCGAGGACCGACGCCCGTTCGAACTCGCCGGTGAGAGTCTCCGCGGCGTAGGCCCGGAGCCCGTCGTCCCCGGAGGACAGGTTGGCGAAGTAGGGCATATGGATGACCAGCGGCCTGACGCCAGCCGCATCGAGGACATCCCTGGCCGCCAAGGCCTCCTCGAGGGGTATGGCTCTCGCCTTGCCGCCCTGGGGACTTCTCGAGAAGATCTGAACAGCTTCACATCCGAAGTCTCGAGCGCGTTCCGCCATCCGGACCATGCCGCCGGCAATCGAGACGTGCATGCCGAGACGCGGCACGGACGTCGGGGGCGGAGTCCCTTGGCTACCCCCGACCGGTCGGCTCGGGCCGGGGCGGTTCACGGCTACCTCCTAGGCCCCCCGGGCCTGCGGCCGCCGCCGGGACCGCCACGCCCTCCGCGGTCCCCCCTACGCCCCGCGTCGCCGTCCCTGCGCTGTCGCGAATCGCGGTCGCCGCGGCTAGCCCCTGGCGGAGCCGGCTCGCCGCGGGCGATCCGTTCCTCACGGAGAACGTCTCGACGGGAGAGGTTGACCCGGCCGAGATTGTCTATCTCGGTGCACTTCACGACGATCTCGTCACCGACCTTGACCACGTCCTCCGTGTTCTCGACGCGTTCCTCGGCGAGCTTGGAGATGTGCACCAGGCCTTCCTTGCCCGGCAAGACTTCCACGAACGCCCCGAACGGAGTGACTCTGGTCACCCGTCCGCGATAGGTCTTGCCGACCTCGACCTCGCGGGTGATGTCCTCTATCATCTTGACCGCCCGGGCGGTCCCGTCCCGGTCCACGCCGGCCACGAAGATACGGCCGTCGTCCTCAATGTCTATCTGGGTACCGGTCTCCGCGATAATCTTGTTGATGACCTTGCCCCCGGGACCGATGACTTCGCGGATCTTGTCCGGGTTGATCGTGAGGATCACGATACGCGGCGCGTAGGGAGACAGCTCCTGCCTGGGCTCGGGGATAACGGCGAGCATCCGGTCGAGGATGTGGAGGCGACCCTCGCGCGCCTGGATGAGGGCCTGGTTTAGGATGGGACGGTCGAGCCCGGTGGCCTTGATGTCCATCTGAATGGCCGTGACGCCGGCTCTCGTCCCGGCGACCTTGAAATCCATGTCCCCGTAAAAATCCTCGACTCCCTGGATATCGGTGAGGACGGCGAACCGGTCGCCTTCCTTGATGAGGCCCATGGCCACCCCGCTGACAGGAGCCGATATCGGCACGCCGGCGTCCATCAGGGCCAAGGTGCTACCGCAGACGCTCCCCATTGACGTGGACCCGTTGGACTCAAGGACCTCAGAGACCAGCCTGATTGTGTACGGGAAGTCGGCTTCGGAAGGAATGACCCGAAGCAGCGCGCGCTCGGCCAGTGCCCCGTGACCGATTTCGCGCCTTCCCGGCCCCCTGATAGGCCGGACCTCGCCCACGCTGTAGGCCGGGAAGTTGTAGTGGTGCATGTAGCGCTTCTCTGTTTCCGAGCCGGGACTGTCGATGGTCTGCACGTCACCGACCGACCCCAACGTGGCGATGGTCAGAACCTGTGTCTGCCCGCGGGTGAACAGCCCGGAGCCGTGAGCCCTCGGAAGGAGCCCGACCTCGCAGGTGACGGTCCGGACCTCATTGGGGCGTCGGCCGTCGGGCCGTCGTCCTTCCTCGAGGATCAATCTCCTGACTTCATCCCTCAGAACTGCCTTGAAGACATCGCGGATGTCAGCCTGCGCGTCGGGGAACTCAGGCGCAAGCTCGTCCGCCACCGCCTTCTCCACGTCGTCCAGAGCATCCTCGCGTGTCATCTTGTCGGGCTCGCCGAGAACGGCCCGGATCCTTGACACGGCCAGGGCCCTGACCCTTTCCTCGAGCTCGGGGGAAGGCTTGTGGACGGGGTAGTCCCCCTTCGGCTTCCCCGCGGCGGCGACGATGCGGTCCTGGAGGTCCATGACCTCTTGGCAGGCATCGAAACCGTGGAAGATTGCCTCCGCTATCTCCTCCTCAGGCACCTCGGCCGCTTCGGCCTCGACCATAAGCACGGCATCACGCGACGCCGCCACGATCACCCTCAAGTCACTGGCCTGAGCCTGCTCGGCGGTCGGATTAAGGATCAGCCGGCCATCCACCCGTCCCACGATGACCATGCCGATGGGGCCGTCGAACGGGGCATCGGAGACGCACAGAGCGGTCGAGGCCCCGACTATTCCCGCGAACTCGGGCGCGCAGTTCGGGTCCACGGAAAACACGGTGACAACGACTTGCACATCGTTCCGGAAGCCCTTCGGGAACCTCGGTCGGAGCGGCCTGTCGGTCAGCCGGGCGCTGAGCGTCGCTCTCTCACTGGGCCGCCCCTCTCTGCGGAAGAAGCTACCGGGGATGCGGCCAACGGAGTACTGGCGTTCCTCCCAATCGACAAGCAGAGGGAAGAAGTCGATGCCTTCCCGGGGTTCCTTGGATACTGTCGCCGTGGCCAGAACCACGGTGTCACCGTAGCGAACCAGCGCGCTTCCGCCGGCCTGCGTGGCGACTCTGTTCACTTCCACAATCAGGGCGCGGCCCGCGAAAGTGGTTTCGAATTTGTCTGACATGAAGCCTCCTTATTGGTGTGGATATCTTGGGCGGTGCACGGCGGGGCAGATCCCTATGGGTCGCTCCGCCACCTGGGGCCTACCGCCTGAGGCCCAGCCTCTCGACGACCGCGCGGTAGCGCTCGATGTCGTTGTCCCGCAAGTAGTTGAGTAGGCGGCGCCGCTGGCCCACCATCTTCAAGAGCCCGCGGCGGGAGTGGTGGTCCTTCTTGTGGGCGCGGAGATGCTCGGTGAGCTCGTTGATCCTCTTGGTGAGAATGGCCACCTGCACTTCGGGGGAGCCGGTGTCGCTCTCGTGGATCCTGAAGTCGTTGATGATCTCGCGCTTAGCGTCCTTGCTCAACATAGAAACACCTCCAGGCTTGCCTGCCCTCCCCGGCGGCCCACGCCTGCCGTCGGAGGGGACGGCGGACCTAGGTCGCGGTTCAATGGGTCGGCTCATTCTAACATCTTGAGCACCGCGGGGCAAGTTCACCCGGTGCAAGTCTTCCATCCCCCGGAGGTTCTCATGCCCCCATCGTCCGGAAGTAGCGCCGGGCCTCATCGCAGTCCCGGGCTATCTGGCTCCTCAACTCCTCGGGGCCGCTGAACCTCGTCTCGGGACGTAGTCTCCTCATGAAGGACACCCGCACGGGGTCTCCGCGCGAGGGCGGCTCCCCGGACAGCATGTGGACCTCTACCTTGACCGGAGCATCGGGGTCGGAGGCGGTGAAAGTAGGTGCCGTCCCGACGTTCGCGACGGCCGGACGCCATGAACCCGGCGCCAACGCAAGGACGGCGTCGGCGCTGTCGTGGAACGCGCACGCATAGACACCGCCCGCCGGGTAGATCACCCGGTCGGGCACGGCCACGTTCAACGTGGGAAACCCGAGCCCGCGCCCCCGGCCGGCCCCGCGTTCGACCGGTCCGGCCAGGCTATAGGGCCGGCCGAGGAGTAGCCCGGCCCTCTGTAAATCCCCCCGCTGGACCGAGGCCCTGACGGACGAGCTTGAGACGACCTCTCCATCGAGCTTCACCGCGGGGTGAACGACGACCTCGATTCCCACAGCCGTGCCAAGGTCCCTGAGCAGGCCGGGCGTTCCCCGGCCCCGGCGGCCGAAAGTGAAGTTGAACCCCACCACAACGGCCCGCGGGGCCAGGCGGCGGGCCAACGTCCCCTTCACGAAGTCCTCTGGGGCGATGTCGGCCGTCCGCCTGGTGAAGTGCAGGACGACAATCTCATCGGCTCCCGCCGATTTCAGGAGCCGGACCTTGTCCTCCAGGGTCGCGAGGTATGACCGGCCGTCCTTCCCTGCCCCCGCCAGTAGGTCTTCGGGATGGGGCCAGAACGTCAGGACCCAGAGAGGGGCCCCAAGCCCGCCTGCCATCTGAAGCGCGTTCCGGAGGAGGCTCTGGTGGCCCACGTGCACCCCGTCGAACACTCCAATGGCTAAGACCGGCCGGCTGCCCGACCCAACCCCCGGCAGGCCGGGGCACCCATGACCCGTGTCTGCACCCGGCGCCCTCCCCGCCCGCTCTGGCCGTATGTCAAGGAGGACGTAGTCGCTAGTCAACGGTATCCCCGCCCTGAGGATGCCCGGCCCGGTCGCGGGCGCCATGACCGACCTCGGGACACAGGACCTTCCTCGGCCTTAACCGCCCCCCGGCCAATTCCGCCACGGCTACCAGTTCCCCGCTGTCGGATAGGACTCTCACCATGCGAAGGCCGGCCGTCACGGACGCCGATCCCTCGGCCCCATTCCCCCAGACACCTCCGCTGTAAGGAAGGGCCTCCCCCCTGCGGAGCCTATCAACAGCCACCCGGTCGGGTCGGACCGCGGGCAGATGACTCACCGCCCTGGCCGGAGACAAAGGGACCCCGTGAATGCCGCCACCGGAGGCGACCTTCGCCTCCTCCAGAGTGAGAGAGTCCCCCACGTGGAAGGGCCCGACCGCCTCACGCACGAGGAAGCCAAGGTGGGCCCCGACTCCGAGAGCCCGGCCCACGTCGTGGGCCAAGGCTCGGATGTAGGTCCCCCGCGAGCATCTCACGCGCACCCTCGCCAGAGCCTCCCCGGGCAACCCCACTTCGCGGCCGCCCGTGGCCGCCGCCGGCATGAAATCCATGAGGTCGATGGAGTAGACAGTCACTGTCCTCGCCTCGAGCTTGGGGGGCCTGCCCTCGCGGGCCAGCCGGTACGACCGCTCGCCCCCTACGTGCACGGCGGAAACAGCGGGCGGCACTTGCTCTATGCGACCGGTGAACCCAGGCAGAGCCCGCTCCACGTCCGGTCGTGAGAGGGCCCCGACAGCCCCAGCCGGAGCCCATTCGACCGTGTCCCCGGTCCAATCGAGAGTGGTAGTGGTCCTGCCGAAGCGCAGTTCGGCCACGTAGGTCTTGGGAAGATCCATCAGGTACTCGGCGAGTCGGGTCACACTCTGACCCACGAGCACCAGGAGTACTCCACCCGCCGCCGGGTCGAGCGTACCCGCGTGCCCGACATGGCGCTCCCCGGTCATGCGGCGTAGGGCCGCAACGACATCGTGGGAGGTCATGCCGGGAGGCTTGAGCATCGGGTAGAGGCCAGTCTTGCCGGTCAAGGGCACCCTCCGGCGCGGTCCAGTGTCTTGTTGCTCTTCGCCAGCACCCGGCTGAGAGCCTCGTCGACCGGGCCGGGCAGAATGCATCCGGCGGCCTTCCGGTGACCTCCACCACCCAGGCTCTCGGCAATAGCTCCCACATCGATGTCCCGCTTCGACCTGAACGCCACCCGGACCAGCCCGTCAGGCATCTCCTGCAGCAGGAAGCAAAGGTCGACGAAGTCGATCATCCTCGGATAGCTGACGAGACCCTCCACCTCGTCATCGGTCGCCCCGCACTCCTCGAGCATCTTCCGGGTGACGGTGACCCAGGCAATCCGTCCACCCATCGCGAAGCTCAGGGTGCCGAGCATCTTCTCCAGCAGTCTCAGGCTCGACAGGGTCCTCGTGTCGTGGATGATCTCGCCCACGGGACCCGGCTCGACCCCAAGGCCGAGAAGCTCAGCCGCCAGAAGGTGCGTCTCGGCCGTCGTGTTGTCGAAACGAAAGCCGCCCGTATCGGTGCTGACCGCAACGTATAGGCACAGGGCCATCTCGCGGTCGAGAGGCACGCCCATTCCGGCTATGACCCGACGCACCTGCTCGGCGGCTGACGACCCGTGAGCGTCGACATAGTTGACGTGCCCGAAGAGGGTGTTCGAGGGATGGTGGTCGATGTTGATGATGAGGGGGACCCGGTCGAGATCGTCCGGCTGAAGGCCGGCGCGACGCGCGTCGCTGCAGTCGATGAGCAGGACGCAATCGTAGTCGGCTACCCGCTGGGGCAGCCGTGAAAGGTCGGTGATGGCCTCGAAGCCCGGCAGGAACGAATAGCGCCCCGGTGCGTGTGCCGGGCTGGCGATGGTGGCATGCTTCGACGCCTCTCGTAGAGCCCGGCCCATGGCGAGGTTCGAGCCGACACTGTCGCCGTCGGCGAACTCGTGGAGCACCAGGAGGAAGTTGTGCCGGCCCTGAATGGCCCGGGCCACGTCGGCGGCCGAATGACTGCCCTGGCTCAACCCTCGTCCTCCCCCGGGCCGCCGGCCGGTCCCTTGGCGCCGTCCGGGTAGAGTTCGCCGAGGATCGTCTGAATGCGTGAACCCCGCTCGATTGAGTCGTCCAACCGGAAGAGGATTTCCGGGGTATACCTCAGCTGGATCCGCTTGCCGAGTTCCGTCCGCACGTAACCCGCGCCTCTCTTGAGGGCCGCGAGGGAGTCGCTCTTGTCGGCGTCCGAACCCAGAACGCTGACGAAGACCTTGGCGACCTTGGCGTCACGCGAGACGTCCACGTCCGTGACGCTGACGAAACCAAGTCGCGGGTCCTTAAAGCCCCGCAGGATGGAACTGACCTCGTCACGGATGGCTTCCTTGACCCTTCTGAGCCGCGCTTCGTCCATGCCCGCCCCTCATCTCGCGTCCCTTGTCGCCTCGAGAACGACATGGGGACCGGCGATCTCGACCCATCGGACCAGGTCGTCGAGGAGGTGACGACAAACCGCGTCGCTGCCGGAGACACACGCCACGCCCAGCGTGGCGGCCTGCCAGGCATCCAAGTCGTCCACCTCGGCTACAGACACTCCGAAACGGTTCCGCATCCGCGCCATCAGGCTCGTGACGAGCTGACGCTTCTCCTTCAGAGACCTGACCTCGGGTAGATGCAACCTGAGGCGCACGGTCCCCACGATCACCTCGGAACCTCCTCCATGGCGAAGGCCTCGAGGATATCGCCTTCCTTTATGTCCTGGTAGTTCTCGAGCCCAATGCCGCACTCAAACCCGGCCGAGATATCGCGGACATCGTCCTTCACGTGCTTCAGGGAGGCGATGGCTCCTTCGTGGACAATCACGCCGTCGCGCACGACACGGATCTTGCTTCTACGAGCGATCTTCCCGTCAGTGACGTAGCAGCCGGCGACAGTCCCGACCTTGGGGACCTTGAAGAGCTGCCTGACCTCCGCGTGGCCGAGCACAACCTCCCGGTACGTCGGAGCGCGCAGCCCTTTGATGGCCGCGGTGACATCGGAGATCGCCTCGTAGATGACCCGGTAGGTGCGGATGTCCACGTGCCGCTGCTCGGCCGCCTGCCGGGCCCCCGCATCCGGAGTCACGTTGAAGGCGATGATGATGGCGTCGGACGCGGCCGCCAGCATGACGTCACTCTCAGTGACGCCGCCGACGCCCGTGTGGATGACGGAAAGGCCGACCTCGGGCTCCTCGAGCTTTTCGAACGACTGGCGCAAGGCCTCGAGCGAGCCCTGCACGTCGGCCTTGAGGACGAGGTTCAGTTGCTTACGCTCACCCTCACGGAGATCCTTGAACAGGTCGTCCAGGCTCGCGGTCGGACGCGCCTCGCCCAGCTCGGCCTGGCGGCGCCTCTCGTCCCGGTTCGCCGCCATCTCCCGGGCCATCTTCTCGTCGGCCAAGGCCAGGAGAACATCCCCCGCCTCAGGCACTTCGTCAAGGCCCACCACCTCGACCGGGGTCGAAGGTCCGGCCTCGTCAAGCCGCTCGCCGCGATCGTCCACCATGGCTCTGACCCGCCCGAAGGCCGTCCCACACAGGATCGGGTCACCTACGCGGAGGGTCCCTGTCTGCACGAGCACCGACGCTACAGGCCCGAGCCCCCGGTCGAGCCGGGTCTCGATGACGATACCCTTGGCCCGTCTGGACGGGTCGGCGCGGAGTTCGGCCATCTCGGCCATGAGGAGGATCATGTCCAGGAGATCGTTGATGCCGGTGCGTTCCTTGGCCGATACCGGGACCACGACGGTATCCCCGCCCCAGTCCTCGGCCGTTAGACCCAACTCCGAGAGCTGCTTCTTGACCCGGTCCGGAAGGGCGTTAGGCTTGTCGATCTTGTTCAGGGCGACGAGAATTGGCACTTCGGCGGCTCTGGCATGGTTGATGGCCTCCACGGTCTGGGGCATCACACCGTCGTCCGCGGCGACCACGAGCACCGCGATGTCCGTCAATCGCGCGCCACGGGCCCGCAGGGCGGTGAACGCCTCATGACCGGGCGTATCCAGGAAGACAATTCTCTTGCCCTGCCACTCCACGGTACTGGCGCCGATGTGCTGGGTTATGCCGCCGGCCTCACCAGCGGTCACCTTGGTTTCCCTGATGGCGTCGAGGAGCGAAGTCTTGCCGTGGTCGACGTGGCCCATGACCGTGACCACCGGCGGCCGCGGCAGGCCTTGTTCCTCGTCGTCCTCGTCTGCCGGCCGCTCCGCCCCGGCCTCTCCTGGTTCCGTGTCCGGGCGCGTGGCGGCGTGCACCACGATACCCATCTCCGAGACCGCTATCCGGGCCGACTCGGCGTCGAGAACCTGGTTCAGGCTCGCGACGATACCCATTCTGATGAGGGCCTTGATGAGTTCGGCACCGCTCATGCCGAGACGGTCCGCTAGGTCCCTGACCGTTATCGGGCCCTCGATGACGACCTCAGTAGCCCTTTGGCGCGGCGGCTCGGCAGCGACAGCCGGGCCGGCTGTCCGGCGGCCGCCGGACCTGCGGGCGCGACTGAGACGGCGCTCGGCCTCGTCGTCGCGCCGCCAGCCGCGCCCCGGGGCACCCTGGCGTCCGGCCTTGCCCCTCGAGGGAACGCCTCCCTGCCCTCTGCGGTCACGTCGCCCTGCTTGGCGACCGGTGGCGGCCTGAGGCTTATCCGGAACAGGGGGCACCCCCGGTGCGCCCGGGGCGCGCCGGGGCGGGTAGTCCCTCGGACCGCCCAAAGGACGCCTGTCAGGACCACGGTCACGAGGCACGGGGCCCCGCGGGGGACCCGGCCTATCCGGTCCGGGCCGGCGCGGGGCGGCACCCTCCACAGGCCTCGGCCCGCCCCGAGGACGGTAGCCTTCCGGAGGGACCGGCACGGCGCCCCGAGCTTGCGCGCTTCGAGCCCCGGGTGTGGGGCCTCTTGCCGCCGCGAGCCCAGTCTCTCCACCACGTCTGGCTGCCGCCGGGGTAGGTCTGGTTTGGGGACCCATCGCCCCCGGCCGCTCACCACCCCTCCGGTCGGACAAAGGCGGCGGGGGGGGCGGCGGTGCCGGAGTCCGACCCGAAGGCAGTTTCGGACCCAGCCCTCGCTCACCGGCGCGCACGGCTTCGGCATCGCCCGGCGCGGCGCGATAGGCTTCCTCAGTCTCATCAGGACCCGGCACGCGGCGCTTGATGCGCGGCAGGCCAGTTCCGGCTTCGATCTCATCAGCTTCGGCGGGGGCGGCCACACGCCTCGCGAACAGGGCCTCGTCCGGCTGCCCGGCGCCGGTAGCCGCCGGGACTCTTCTGGTCTCGGGCGAAGGCTCGGCAGGCAATTCCGGCTCCTCGTCGGGTCCCGGCCTCCGGGGTCTCTGCAGAGATGTCAGCCACGTCGGCTCGGGACGAGCGGCCGCTATCCCGCGCCCGCCTAGAGTCGGCCTGCGAATGAGCCCCTTCAGCCTCGTCTCGAGGTCGGCATCGACCATGTCTGTCTGACTGGATACCTTGACCCCGAGATCCCCGAGGAGTCTCAGGAGTTGGCTGGAGCTGACTCCAAGCGTTCTGGCCAGCTCGCTAACTCTAACCTTGCCTTCGGGCAAACAACCTCACCCCTTCATCGGGTCCCGCCGTGTCGGGTCAGGAGACGGCGGAGCCTTTGCCACTTCAAGGGCGGTGCCTGGGGCCTTCCCCGCCGGTACCGGCGTGAGACCCGCGTTGACCGCCTGGCTGAGGGTCTCGAGGACATCATCGGGCACAGCCGTCTCAAGAGCCTTCTCCAGCCTTCTCGCTTTGACCGCCGCTTTCAGGCAATCCCCACTCGGGCAGACATAGGCGCCTCTGCCAGCTCTACGCCCCCCTGGGTCCAGTTCCACGGACCCAGACGGGGTGCGTACGACGCGTACAAGTTCCTTCTTGGGCCTCTTGAGGCCACACCCCAAGCAGCTCCTCAAGGGCTGGCGCTTCGGGCGCCTCGGCGTTCTCCGGGTCGGCATCAGTCAGACTTTCCTTCGCCCTGGGCGGGTCCGCCTTCCACCTGCGGCTCAATCGGGTAGACGTCCTCGTCCCCGCCCTCGCTCTCGCCCAAGCCCGGTTCCTCGGTGACCTCCCGCGCCTCGAGGACCTGCAATTCGCTCTTGATATCGATCCGCCAGCCAGTCAGCTTGGCGGCCAACCGTGCGTTCTGACCCTCGCGCCCGATGGCCAGCGACAGCTGGTAGTCGGGCACGACCACCCGAGCCACCTTCTCCGCCGGCTCCAGCACGGTTTCAAGGACCTTGGCCGGCCGCAGGGCGTTCCCGACATACTCGTTCGGGTCGTCTGACCAGGGGATGATGTCGATCTTCTCACCCTTGAGTTCCCGGACGACGGCCTGGACGCGGACCCCCTTGGCTCCGACACAAGCCCCCACCGGGTCGACGTTGGGGTCGCGCGACGCCACCGCAACCTTCGCCCTCGAACCCGGCTCGCGAGTAATGGCCTTGATCTCCACGAGACCGTCGTGTATCTCAGGCACCTCGAGTTCAAAGAGCCTCTTGACCAGCCCGGGGTGCGTACGAGAGAGGAATATCTGAGGTCCCTTGGGGGTCTTGCGGACCTCTACTATGTAGACCTTGAGTCTCTCACCCGGTCTGAGTCTCTCCCCCGGCATTTGCTCGGACGGTCCAAGAACAGCCTCGGTCTTGCCCAGGTTCACGAAGTAGTTGCGCCCTTCCTGGCGCTGAACCACCCCGGTGACGATGTCACCCTCGCGGCTGGAGAACTCCTCGAAGATGACGCCCCTTTCCGCTTCACGTATGCGCTGGAGTACGACCTGCTTGGCGGTCTGGGCGGCGATACGCCCGAACTCCCGGGGAGTAACCTCCGTCTCGAGCGTGTCGCCGATCTCAAAGGCGGGATCTGTCTGGCGCGCCTCTTCCAGCGACACCTCTACCCTGTGGTCGGTGACCTCCTCGACCACCTGGCGGAGGGCAAACACCCTGAACTCGCCGGTCTCGGCGTCCAACTCGACCCTTACGTTCTGAGACGTGCCGAAGTTACGGCGGTAGGCCGAAACAAGGGCCATCTCGATGGCCTCCATCAAAGCCGCCACCGGGATTCCCTTCTCATCCTCGATCTGGGCCAAAGCCTGGATGAAATCTAGATTCGCGCCCTTGGGCTTCCCTCCGGGCTTGCGGCCTCCGGACTGGCGGGACGGAGTCACCTGTCACCGCCCCCCATCCGGTCATCCGAGGCAGGGGAAGCCGTGCGGCCAGGGATTCCCGACCAATCAACAGCCAAGTGGGCCTTGGCGATCTCGCGCCGAGGAAGCTCAACCGTGCCTTCGGCACCCAGGTCGAGCACCACCCGGTCGGCGTCGTCCAGCCCCCCGAGCCGCCCGGTCAGCACCTTCTTGCCTCGGACGGACCGATAGAGATAGAGCGTCGCCAAGCGCCCCTTGAAGCGGTCGTAGTCGGTCGTCTCCCTCAGGGGCCGCTCCAGGCCCGGAGACGACACCTCTAGCCGGTAGGCGTGGGGTATCGGATCGGCGGCATCCAAGGTCTCCCCTAAGGCCCTGGCGACCTCTTGGCAATGATCAAGCGTCACGCCGTCGGGATGGTCAAGGAAGACCCGCACGTACCACTCCTGTCCCTCACGGGCATACTCGACCCTGTCGAGCTCAAGCCTGTCATCACGCCGAGCCAGTATCTCGCGGCACGCCTGGGCGACTTTCTCCTCGACTTCCCTCCTGGACTCGGACACCTCTGTCACACCCGCCTCTTGGGCCTGCATCGATGAGAGGGAGTGGGCACCTTTCGACCCACTCCCGGAAGATGCGTCTTGTCGCTGGATTCGACCGTACAGAAACGGCCCTGGGCCGAAGACCTGTCCGGGCTCCTCCGTCTCCTTCAGGGTGGTTTCCCCTCAAGAAAACAAACACGGCGCGAACCTAGCATGGCGCCGTAACCCAGAGTCCAGTATAGCATATCCAGCGCGCAACCAGCAACAAATGGGCCGTCTGGGCGGCGTCAGGGCTCCGGCTTGACCGCCTCGGCCTCAGCGCAGGAACTGCGTGGGGGTCCGGGGAGGCAGCCTTCTGCAAAGCAGGGGCATCGGGGGTCCGGTGAGGCCGCCGTCGAACCAAGAGTCACGGTGTGAGCCGTGACTCTGTTCGTCAAGGCCGAACCGGAGCCCCCGACGCCCAGTTTCGGGGATGGGCGGACTTCGCTGGACCCCCAACACCGCAACCGAGCGGCCGATCCAGAGCCTCCAACACCCGAGTCTCGCATAGGGCGCTTCGACGGAACCATACGCCCGGGTCCGAACGCGGCTATCCGGCGTACTCCGCCCGGTGCACCCCCTTCACGGACATGAGCAACCCGACCGATTGCTGTAGGGCGTCCCGGCTGGGGGCCTTGACCCGTAGTTCGATCTCCACGGTCGCTTCTCCAACGGGCGACATACGGATGTCCTTGATATTGACGCCCTTTTCTCCCAACGCCGAGGCCACCCGCCCGAGTTGTCCCGGGGTGTCGTCGGTGACCACAGTCAGCAGCCCATAGCCCTTGGCTCCGATGTAGTAGCGCTCCACCCGGGCCAGGAGGGTCAGGCTGATGAGAGACAGTACCGTGGTCGCCACCGCCGCCAGGTAGAAGCCGGACCCGACGGCCAACCCTATCGCGGCCACCACCCACAGGCCGGCCGCGGTAGTGAGGCCTTTGATGAACGGCCCCTCGTGGATGATGGTGCCGGCCCCGAGGAAGCCGATGCCCGTGACTACCTGAGCCGCTATGCGGCCCGGGTCCACGCCCTCGGCGCCGGCATAGAGGTCGCGGAGACTGATCGACACGACCATGATGAGAGTGCTGCCAACCGCGACCAGGATGAACGTCCGGAGCCCGGCGGGGCGGTCGTGGGTTTCGCGTTCGAAGCCAAGAACGGCTCCCAGCACGAACGCGAGGGCAAGCCTGAGGATAGTCTCGAACTCCGATGGGGTGGCTCCCACTGGGCTGCCCCCTAACGTCGGGCTCGTTCGCTCTTGGGGACCATACGCAGGATGTCCCAGTACATTCGCATGCGAGCCATGAACCCTCGCGCTAGGCCGATCTTCTCTTCCTTCATGCGCTGGGTTACGCCATAAATGCGGACTTCCTCGATACGCCGCCTGTTCTCGCGGGCCCAGAGAGTCAGGGCCACCTCGGCCCCCCATCCGGTCTTCTCATCCATGCCCTTCAGCGGCTGGAACACGTCTGCCCGGCCGGCCCTCACCCCCGAGAGGAACGGAGTAACGGCCTGGGCGAAGTCTGTCGCGACGCGCCCCCGCCGCATCACGCCGATTGACACGTCGGCCCGGCCGCTCTCGATGGGCTCCACGAGCTTCCTGACGTGCTCTGGAGTGAGACCGATAAGGTCGGCATCCAGGAACAGCACTATGTCGAACCGCACCCGGTCCAGCCCGGCCTTCATGGCCGCGGCCTTCCCGAGGTTGGCGGTGAGCTCGATAACCGTAGCCCCCTGGGCTTTCGCGGCCGTCGCCGTCCCGTCTGTAGAACCGTCGCTGACGACTATGACCTCTCCGACCGCCTCAGCTGCCAGAGCGGCAGCTACCACTTGGCCTACCGTCTTCTCCTCATTGAACGCCGGGATGATGACCGAGACGCCGCCGCTGGGCCGGCCGCCGTCACCCGGATCAGTAGGCCCGTGCGAAGTAGACAACGTCTCTGGCCTCCCCGCCGCAGAGGGCGCACCTGCTCCCACGCCCGGAACTCCGCCCGCCCGGTCCCGGCGGCTCCGGCAAGGGCAGGCATCTTATGGTAGCTCCGGTCCTCTCCTTGATCTCCGCCTCGCACTCGGCCCGTCCACACCACGGGGCCCGGACAAAACCCCTCTTCGTTTCGATTATCTCCGCGAGTTGGTCGAAAGTATCGGCCTCATGGGTGTTCTGATCCCGGAACCGTCTTGCAGCCTCGAGAAGGTCCCCCTGTATTGTGCCCAACAGCTCAGACACGGCCCGCCGCAGCGCGACCGGCTCCGCCGGTAGAGCCATCTTCTGACCGGTGTCTCGTCTTACTGCCGTAACCTGTCCGGCCCGAGCGTCTCGGGGGCCGATCTCCAGGCGGAGCGGGACGCCACGCATCTCCCAATCGTTGAACTTCCAGCCCGGAGTGTACTCGGGCCGGTCGTCGACTCGCAGACGCACCGCGCCCCCGTTCGAGCCGCCTCCCGGGACCTCCGGCCCCTCAAGGGCCTCCCTGGCCGAAGCTACCGCGCCCGAAACCAGATCGGCGTCCTTGTCGCTCGGTATGGGCACGATGACCGCTTGCCACGGAGCTATCTTCGGGGGAAGGACCAGGCCCCGGTCGTCGCCATGCACCATGACCACGGCCCCGATGAGCCTCGTCGTCACGCCCCACGAGCTCTGCCAAACGTACTTGAGTTCGCCGTCCCGGTCGAGATAAGTGATGTCGTAGACCTTCGCGAAGTGCTGGCCCAAGTTGTGACAGGTCCCGGCCTGTAAGCCCCTACCGTCCGACATGAGGGCTTCGATTGAGTAGGTGCGCAGAGCCCCGGCGAACTTCTCGGACTCCGATTTCAGTCCCGGGATGACCGGTATGGCGAGCGTGCCCTCGACGAAGTCCCGGTATATCTCGAGGATGGTCAGGGTCTCGGCCTCGGCCTCCTCTTCAGTCCGGTGGCACGTGTGGCCTTCCTGCCAGAGGAACTCGAGCGTTCTCAGGAACGGCCTGGTGGCTTTCTCCCAGCGGACGACGTTGCACCACTGGTTGATGAGCACGGGCAGGTCCCGATACGATTGGATCCACTTGGCGTACATGGGCCCGATGATGGCCTCCGAGGTCGGCCGGACAGCCAGTGGCTCGGCCAGGTCCTCCCCCCCACCCCGGGTAACCCACGCCACCTGGGGGGTGAAACCCTCGAAGTGCTCGGCCTCCCGCCGGAGGAAACTCTCGGGGATGAAGAGCGGGAAGTAGGCGTTCCGGTGCCCGGTCGCCTTGAACCGGGGGTCCAGGCCGTCATGGATGGCCTCCCATAGGGCGTAGCCGTACGGCCGGATGACCATACACCCCTTTATCGGCGCGTAGTCCATCAATTCGGCCTTGGTGACGACATCCACGTACCATTGCGAGTAGTCGTCGGCCCTCGGGGTTATGGCCTTGACGAACTCCTTGTCGTGCTTCAGTCGGTCTCCCTCCTGCCGAGACGCGAGGCGGCCCCGGGCCCCCGACCGTCTTCGCCCGTGGGACCCCTGCCAGCGGAACCGCCCGCCAAGCGGCCTGCTTCCTTCAATAGAGCATCAGCGATTTCCTGTCGCCGGACCCTCCGCACCGCTCGGCCCCCGACGAAGAGCACCGCCGACCCTCCGGCCACGGCCACTCCGATGTCGGCGTCCCTGGCCTCGCCCGGTCCGTTGACCTCGCATCCCATCACGGCCACTCGCAAGGGACTGGTGACATCCTTCAGGGCCTCGCGCACTTCCTTGACGATGGGGACGAGGTCCACCGTGCTACGCCCGCAGGTGGGGCACGACACGACGAGCAGGCCCTCCCGCAGGCCGGTCGCGAGAAGAATCTCGCGGCCAACCTGGACCTCCTCGTCCGCGGGGCCCGTGAGCGACACCCGTATCGTGTCACCGATGCCCTCGAGGAGAAGAGCGCCGATTCCTATGGCGGAACGCACCGTCCCAGCCAGCCCGCTTCCGGCCTCCGTGACGCCCAGGTGAAGAGGGTAGTCCGTCCGCGTCGCTATCTCACGGTAAGCCCTCACGACCACGTCGAGGTCGTAGGCCTTGACCGACACGACCAGGTCGCGGTGGCCCGCCTCCTCAAGAATGTTCGCCTGCTCCAGGGCCGATTCAACCAAGGCTGTGGCCAGATCGCCCCGCGCCCGGTGTCGTGCCTCGGCGGTTATCGAACCGGCGTTGGCGCCGACGCGGATGGGAACCCCGCGGTCGCGGGCGGCTCTGGCCACCTCGCGCACCCGTTCCGGAGAGCCGATGTTGCCCGGGTTCAGGCGTAACTTGTCCACGCCGGAGTCAATACACATAAGAGCTAACCGGTGGTTGAAATGGATGTCGGCCACAACGGGAATTGGCGCGTCCTTCTTGATCAGCGCCACGGCTCGAGCCGCGTCCTCGTCCGGTACGGCCAAGCGAACGAGGTCACACCCAAGCGCGGAAAGCCTCTCTATCTCGGCCACGGTCGCCCCAACCTGGCGGGTGTCCGTCTTGGCCATCGTCTGGACGCTCACCGGCCAACCGCCGCCGATGATGACAGGCCCGGCTTTGACAGCCCTCGACCTACGCGGGCCTTCCCGTGGGCGGTGATCGGGGCTCACGCCGGGACCTCACAGGCGCAGTATGTCACGGTAGGTGACCAGTACCATCAGCAAGATCAGAGCGGCGAAGCCGATGAAGTGGACGAGACTCTCGCGCCGCGGATCGGGCTTGCGCCCGGTCACCGCCTCGTAGGCCAGGAACGTTAAGCGCCCCCCGTCCAGCGCGGGGAACGGAAGGAGGTTGAACAACCCGATGTTGAGACTGAGGAAGCCTGCCAGGTAGGCGAGGTTGGCCAGGCCCGACTTGGCGGTGGAGCCTATGAACCTTACGGTCATCACCGGACCGGCAAGGTCGATCGGGGTCCGGCCGGTTATGAACCCTATGAGAGTAGCGAGCCAGGCCACGAGGACCCGCCAGGTCTCGGCCAGCCCTTCGCCCACGGCCCGCAGGACACCGATGCGCCGGTAGATGAGAGTCGGCGTGACACCTATCATTCCCTCGCCCGGCTCGTTCGGGTCGGACGCGGGCACCACGGTCACGGTCCTCACCTGATCCCCACGCTTGAGGACGATGGTCAGTTCCCTGCCGAGGGAACCCGCGACGATGTCGTCGAACACCCGCCAATCCTCAAGCTGCCGCCCGTCAACCGAGAGAAGAACGTCTCCAGGCTGTATGCCCGCCTTGTCGGCGGGAAACCCGGGAATGATCTGCCCGATCTCCGTCGAGGCCAGGTTGGCCTCGTGGGGGATTCCCCACACTCCAAACAGGAGAGCGAACAGCACCGCCGTCAGAGCGAAGTTCATGAAGGGCCCGGCGGCGATGGCGAGCGATCTCTGCCCGACGGACTTGGCCTTGTAGGAATCTTCGGTGACGGGCTCGTCCGGTTCGGAGCCGACCATGACCGTGAACCCTCCGAGAGGCAGGAGCCTCACGGAGTAGTCCGTCTCGCCCCGGGTCCATCCCCACAGGCGGGGACCGAAGCCGACGGAGAATTCCTTCACCCCGATGCCTACACGCCTGGCCGCTATGAAGTGCCCGAATTCGTGGGCCAGAATGAGGAGTCCGAAGACAAGGATGGACGTCACCAAGGTAAGGACCGTCAAGTCGTCCGCTCCCTCCGAGCCTGGCGGGGAAGCCCTGGTCAGCCCTCGAGGTCGTCGACCGCCGCTAGGGCTGACTCACGCCCCTCGGCGTCGGCCCGGACGGCGTCATCAAGGCTGTCTATGTCGAAGGGGTCGTGATCAGCCAGCGTTTCCTCCAGGAGCCGTGGGATGTCATTGAAGCCGATACGGCCGCGCAGGAACTCAGCCACCAGGACCTCGTCTGCCGCGCTGAGGACCGCAGGCAGACTCTTCCCTATTCTACCCGCGTGATAAGCCAAATTCAAGCAAGGGAAAGCCCTGGTATCTGGGCTATTAAAGGTCAACGGGCCGGTAGAGGCCAGGTCCAGGGCTGGCCAAGGTGATGGTAGCCGCTCGGGGTAGAGGAGGGCGTACTGAATCGGGTACCGCATGTCGGGGGGGCCGAGATGAGCGAGAACCACCCCGTCCTTGAGGACGATCAACGAGTGCACGAGGCTCGTCGTGTGAACAAGAACCGACACCCGGTCGACCGGGAGGTCAAAGAGCCAGCCGGCCTCGATGACCTCGAACCCCTTGTTCATCAGGGTGGCGGAATCGACAGTGATCTTGGGACCCATCCGCCACGTGGGATGGTCGAGCGCCGCCTGCGGGGTCACGGCGGCCAGGGCCTGAGCATCCAGCCCGTAGAAGGGACCTCCCGATGCGGTCAGGATGATGCGGTCGACCTCGCTCGCCGGCCGGCCGTGCATCAGCTGGAAGACCGCGGACGGTTCCGAGTCTACGGGAAGCAGGCGTACCCCACGTCTGCGCGCCAGCGAGGTGATGAGACCGCCGGCCGCGACGATCGGTTCCTTGTTCGCGAGGGCGACATCCTTGCCGGCTTCTATCGCCGCCAGGGTAGGCGCGAGACCGGCGAAGCCCACCACACCGTTGAGCACGAGGTCAGCGTCGCTCCAGGTGGCGACCTCCGCCACTCCCCCGGGCCCGGCGCGGACCTTCATCCCGGCCAGGCGAGACGCGTGATCGGCGGCTTCAGCCGACGCGAGGGCGGCCACTGACGGCCGCCACCGAGTGAGTTGTGCCGCGAACAGCCGGACGGACTCCGGCGTTGAACCCCGGGCGGTCCCGAAACCACCGGCGGACAACCCGACCACTTGGATGAACTCGGGAAAGGCCTCGGCCACCTCGAGCGCTTGACGCCCGATAGAGCCGGTGGAGCCGAGGATAGCTACGCGCTTCGGCCTCAGCGAGGTCATGCCTCGACGCTGCCTCCGCCTGCCCGGTCTCCAGGAGGGGCCGGGGGGCCGGTGGAGCGCTCGCGTCGCCGTGGCGCGTGCGGTCTCGGCGGCACGGCCCCGGACTTGATGACGGCCTTGATGACTATGGCTACAAGAGGCCCCACAACGAGCCCGGCGACGCCCAGAAGCCGTATCCCGAGATACAGGGCCACGAGCGTGAGGAGCGGGTGAAGCCCTATCCTCTCCCCGATGACCCGCGGCTCCATGAACTGCCTGAAGACCGTTATGCCCGAGACCAGTACCAGAAGACCGACCCCGAGCGCCGCGTTCCCGTCTATCAGGCAGTAGGCGGCCCACGGCACTAACACGGTCGCCGGCCCGACGATGGGTAGAACGTCGAGGAGACCCGCGACCAGTCCAACGATCCACGCGTACTTGACCCCGAGAATCAGAAGACCGGTCATGGTGATGACGAGCGTGATGCCCACGAGCGTCAGCTGGGCCTTCACGAGCCCCACGGCCGACCGGACCACGTCGCGGTTCACCCTGGCTACCGTATCGCGGTACCCGCTCGGGAGAAGGGAGAGGAGGAAGTCGCGGATCAACACCTTGTCACGACTGATGAAGAACGTGGCCACCAGGGCCACCGCCACCACGAGGAAGGCGGACGGCAGCCCGGCGAGACCCTTCACGAGAGCCCTGAGCACAGCCTGCAGACCAAGGTAGAAGGATTGCAGCCCTGATTGCAGTGTCGACTCGACGGTGTCGACGAAGTCCGCGGGCAACCCCCGAACGGCGGCGGTGACCCGCTCGATGAGGCCCTCCATGACCGTGACGATATCGTCGTAGTGGCTCGGCAGTTCAGCGGCAAGCTGACCCACCTGGATGACGACGGCGCCCACCCCGAAAAGCACGAGCCCCAGCGCAAGACCGAAGAAAAAGACGAGGGTCACGGCCACGGCCCATCCCCTGGGCATCCGCAGCCTGTCCTCGAGGCCGTCGACCGTCGGGTCGATTAGAACGGCAATACAGAACGCGAGAACGAAGGGCAGGAAATACGGTACCGCATACTTCAAGAGGAGGTAGAAACCCACGAGGCCGACAATCCAGGCGATGCCCGTTGCGACGTGGCGCCATCCCTGAGGAAGGCCTCCGGCATCTCGCTCGCCTCTATTCATCCACCGGCCCCCAACCACAAGACCCAGGTATAGTATACGGCAGGCATGACGGCGAGAAGGCTGTCGAAACGATCTAGAATCCCGCCGTGGCCAGGTATCAAGGTCCCTGAGTCTTTGACCCCCGCCTGGCGCTTGAGGGCGGACTCAGCCAGGTCTCCGAGCTGAGCGGCTGTCATGATGATGACCCCTAGGGCCACCGCCTGGACGGGCGCTAGGCCGAGCCAGGCGATACCGAGCCACACCAGTACCGGGCCACCTGCGACGAGCCCCCCGATGAGACCCTCCACGGACTTGCCCGGACTCACGGACGGTGCCAGCCGGTGCCGGCCGAATGCCCGCCCCGCGAAGTAGGAGCCGGAGTCGAACACCCACGTGCCGATGAGTCCCACGAAGAAGGGAGCCATGCCCGCGCCGAGATTCCTCAGGAGAACGAAGTGCGACGCGAGCCAGGGAAGATAGACTAACGAGAAGGCGGACGCTATCCCGTCTGCGGTCTTGATCCTCGACGGCCACACCGCTGGAAGCATCACCGCCGCAAGGAAGCCCGACGTGAGAACCGCGGGAGCCAGGTCCGACCGGCCCGCGGCGGCGACCGCGATAAGCCCGAGACCGAAGGGCACCGTCAAGGCCGGCCACGCCCGTGAACCCTTAGCGACGAACAGCCTATCCAGCTCGACGGACCCCACCAAGACCACGACGGCCATGACCGCCCACAGGAGCGAACCTCCGAAGTAGCCCGCCGCGATGAGCAGCGGTCCGTAGACCGCGGCGCTGGCAACGCGCGTAGCCAGCATCAGTCCTTGTCCTCGTGCAGCCCGCCGTAGCGCCGGTCCCGCGACCGGTAAGCCTCTACGGCCTCGGCCAGATGCTCGGGCTGGAAGTCAGGCCAGAGGACCGGTGTGAACCAGAGCTCGGTGTAAGCGATCTGCCACAAGAGGAAGTTTGACAAGCGCATCTCCCCGCTCGGCCGTATGAGCAGGTCGGGCTCCGGGATGCCGGCCGTCTCGAGTTCGGCCTCAAAGGCCTTTTCGTCCAGAGTCGCCGGGTCTAAGAGCCCGCGGGCCGCCTTCTCGGCCACGCGCCGCGCGGCCTCGACTATCTCACGGCGCCCGCCGTAGTTCAGGGCGAGGCACAGGACGGCCCCCTTGTTCCGGCTTGTTGCCTTGACGAGATCGTCGAGTGCGCGCCGGGTCTCGGGGGGTAGAGGCCCGGGGAAGCCGATGACGCGAACCTGTACGTCGTTGTCGAGGAGTTCCTGCTGCTCCTTGTGGATCCACTCGCCGAGAAGGTCCATCAAAGCATCTACTTCGTCCCGGGGTCGCTTCCAGTTCTCAGTGGAGAAGGCGTAGACCGTCAGTATCTCGATACCGAGGTCGCGGCAGGCCTCGACCGTCCGGCGCAAGGCCCGCATGCCCGCGCGATGCCCCTCCGCCCTGCTCAAGTTACGCTTCTCGGCCCAACGACCGTTGCCGTCCATGATAATGGCTACGTGTCTGGGCACGGGCCCTCTCACGGTCTCTCCCCCCCGAAGTCGGTGCCGAGGCCGGACCCCCTCGCCCCGCGGAAATCCGGCAGAACTAGCACTCCCCGGCGCGGCCCCGCCCCTCTCTGACGTATTCCTCAGCCGCGACGGTGAACTCCAGGACCCCTCGTCCCACGAGCCTTACCCTCAGGACCCGTAAGCTCCCCCGGGCTTCACCAGGCCACGGGGGCCGCGTGGTGACCTCGCTGGTCTCATACCCGGCATCCCTCGCCCACTTCATCGCGACACCCGCGTCCAGCCCGATCAGGTCCGCCAACCCGGTCCGTTCCCCTTCGAGCCCGCTACCGGGCTCCATGAACGTCAGACTTCCATCAGCTCCTTTTCCTTGGCCGCGACAAGCTTGTCTATCTCCCCCACGTACTTGTCGGTCAGCTTCTGGACGTCTTCCAGGCCCCGGTCGCGGTCGTCCTCGGGAAGCTCGCCTTCCTTGCACATCTCCTTCAGGAAGTCGTTGGCCTCCCGCCGCAGGTTCCTGAGCGCCACTCTCTCCTCCTCGGCCTTCTTTCGGATGAACTTGACCAGCTCGTTGCGTCGTTCCTCCGTGAGTTGGGGTATGGCCAGCCGGATGAGATGGCCGTCGTTCTGAGGATGGACGCCCAAATCGGACTTGGCGATGGCTTTCTCGACCGCGCCCACCTGCGTCTTGTCCCATGGCTGTATGACCAGCAGCCTGGGCTCCGGGACGCTTATCGTGGCCAACTGCTGGAGCGGGGTCGGAGTCCCATAGTAGTCGACCATAATCCGCTCGACCAGACCGGGAGAAGCCCTTCCGGCCCTCAGGGTGGACAACTCCTTCCGGAAGTAGTCCACCGTCTTCTTCATCCTCTCCTCGGCGTCAGAGGTAACGTCCTCAATCACTGCTCGGATCCCCCCTCACTAGTGTTCCGATCCTCTCCCCGGCGACCGCCTTCGCGATGTTACCTTGGCGCGCGAGGTCAAAGACCAGGATGGGGATGTTGTTGTCCATACAGAGGGACGTAGCGGTGGCATCCATCACGCCGAGGCCCAGGTTGAGGACCTCCATATAATCCAGTTCATCGTATTTCCGCGCGCCCGGGGACAGGTTCGGGTCCCGGTCGTAGACTCCATCAGTGCCCTGCTTGGCCATGAGGATGAGGTCGGCCTCGATTTCAGCCGCCCGGAGCGCTGCCGCGGTGTCCGTGGAGAAGAACGGGTTGCCCGTGCCCGCCGCGAAGATGACGACCCGGCCCTTCTCGAGGTGGCGGATAGCCCGCCGGCGGATGTACGGTTCGGCGATAGCCTTCATCTCGATGGCCGTCTGGACCCTCGACTCCGCCCCCAACTTCTCGAGGGCGTCCTGGAGGGCCAGCGCGTTGATAACCGTGGCGAGCATGCCCATGTAGTCGGCGGTCGCCCTGTCCATCCCACGAGCGGCGCCTTCGCGTCCGCGCCAGAGGTTCCCTCCGCCCACCACTACGGTCACCTGAGCCCCGAGCCTGACCACGTCGCGAATCTGGTGGGCGACTGACGCCACGACCTCGGGGTCGATACCCACACCCACACTGCCGGCCAATGCCTGGCCGCTGAGCTTGAGGACGACCCGCCGGTAGGCCGGTCCGAACCCGGGTGTCCCGTCGCTCACCGTCTCTCGGGAGCCGTCCTCGCTCATTCCTGCCCTCCGGCCGGCTTCCGCTCGGCCAGGACCGTGTCTCCCCCGAGCTCGAAGCGGATGAAGCGCCGTATCACCAGATTCTCCCCGATACGCGCTCTGAGATCGTCCAAGATCTCACCTACCCGCCGCTCGTTGTCCTTGATGGACGGCTGGCTCACAAGGCATCGCTCCTCGTAGAACTTCTCGAGACGCCCTGTGACAATCCGTTCGACGACGCCGGGCGGTTTACCCTCCGCCTCAGCCTGCTTGCGGATTATGCCGCGCTCCGTCTCCAGAACCTCTTCCGGGACGTCCTCAGGCTCGATCCACGTTGGTTTCATGGCAGCTATCTGTAGGGCGATGTCGTGCGCGAACTCCCTGAACATCTCGTTGCGGGCCACAAAGTCAGTCTCGCTGTTAACCTCCACCAGCACGCCGATGCGCCCGCCCAGGTGGACGTAGGCCTCAATGATGCCTTCGTTGGCCTCCCGCCCCAGGCGCTTGGCCGCCTTCGCGAGCCCTTTCTCCCTCAGCCAGAGCGTGGCTTTGGAGAAGTCGCCTCCGCACTCGATCAGGGCCTTCTTGCAGTCCATCATCCCCGCCCCTGTAGCCTCGCGCAGCTTCTTTACCTCCTGGGCGGATACGTCGACACTCACGGTGAGTCTCCTTTCCTGAAAGGGGGCGGGCCGCAACCGGCCCGCCCCCGTGTTTTCGCATCATGGCGGGGCCTGGGCCCCATCCTAGCCGACCTGCGTCGGCACCTCGCGGTCCGCTCCGTGAACGTCGGCCTCAGGACCGGGCTCACTCGCCGGCTCCTCGCCCTCGTCATAGTTGTCGTAGTCCTCGTCGACGCCCGCGTCAGCCCCGAGCTCGCCCGGTGCCTCGTCTTCACGGTCCCCGGCGACCTGGCGTCCTTCGAGCACGGCGTCAGCCAGCCTCGAAGTGATGAGCTTGACAGCCCGGATCGCATCATCGTTGCCCGGGATGACGTAGTCGACCTCGTCGGGATCACAGTTGGTGTCGACAATGGCGACTATCGGGATGTCGAGACGTCTGGCTTCCAGGACGGCGATGTTCTCCTTGCGCGGGTCCACGATGTAGACGATGTCCGGCAGCGACGTCATTTGCTTGATGCCCTTCAAGTACTTCTCGAGCTTCGCCTTGTCGTGCATCAGAACCCTCTGCTCCTTCTTGGGAAGGAGCGAGAACTGCTCGTCGCCCTGCATCCTCTCGAGCTCGTTGAGCCTCTGTATCCGCTTCCTGATGGTGGAGAAGTTCGTCAGCATGCCTCCGAGCCATCTCTGGTTCACGTAGTACATCCCACACCGATCGGCCTCGAACTCGACGGTCTCCTGCGCCTGCTTCTTGGTCCCGACGAAGAGGACGGTACCGCCCTCGGCGACAGTGTCTCTGACGAAGTTGTAAGCTTCCTCCATCTTCCGGACCGTCTTCTGCAGGTCGATGATGTAGATCCCGTTACGCTCGGTGAAGATGAAGGCCTGCATCTTTGGGTTCCAGCGGCGGGTCTGATGGCCGAAGTGAACGCCGGCCTCGAGGAGTTGCTTCATGGAGACGACGGACATAATGGGGTAACACCTCCCCTCGCGGTTGTGGGCCTGGCGCTGTACTGGCTGCTCTGTCGCCCGACTCCGGGTCAGTAAAGACCGGTCGGGTGACGGCCACGCCGGCCCCCTCCGTCCCGTCATCGGCCCCACGGAACCGGCGTCCGCCGGCACCACCGTGGTCCTCTTGGGACGTGCGGAATCGCGGCCCATCCGAGCCGCGGGAAACCACTGCGAAGCATTATACCATCGGACGTAGAGCCCCGGCTACCTCAACTTCCGTATCTCGTCAAGCAGGTAGTCGTTCAAGACCTTGATGTGGGTGCCCTTCATGCCAAGGGACCTCGACTCGATGACGCCCGCGCTCTCGAACTTCCTGAGTGCGTTGACAATCACCGACCGGGTGATGCCGACCCTATCGGCGATCTTGGACGCGACCAGCAGGCCCTCCTGGCCGGAGAGTTCCTCGAAAATGTGGCGGACGGCCTCGAGTTCTGAATAGGACAGAGTCCCGAGAGCAACCTGAACGGCGGCCTTCCGTCGAGCTTCGTCCTCAGCTCTCTCGGCCTTGTTCCGCATCATCTCGATGGCCAGCACCGTCGAGCCGTATTCGCCCAGAACAAGGTCCGCGTCACTGAACTCCTCGTTGAACCGCGCGAGAATGAGGGTCCCAAGGCGTTCTCCGCCGCCATAGATGGGGATTATGGTGGTGACCTTCCCGCTCTGGATGCAGCTCTCTCCTTCTTTGAACACGCACGTCCGTTCTCTCTGCGTGATGTTGGGGTAGGTCTCGCGGACGTTGAGGATGCCCTGCATGTAGCCTGGCGGGAAACGACGCTCCTCGAGAACCTCCTCCACGAGGACGTCGCACTCGAACCCGTGCTGGGTGGCGTATCCGAGGACCCGCCCCCTGGTGTCCACGACGTAGGTGTTGCAGCCGATGAGATCACTCAGCACCCGGGCCATGCGAGTGAACTCGTCCGCCGACCCTACGTACCTCTGTATCTCCCGGCTCATCTCGCGGACGTTGTCAAGCAGTGTCTTCAATGATGCGTCTCCTCCCGCCTGCCCTCTGGGTGTGAACCAGCGGGCCTTTGCCTCACAACACGAACCGGCTCAGGTCTCTATCCCTTATGATGTCAGACAATTTACTCTTCACATATTCGGCGTCGATGGTAGTGGTTCCCTTCACACTTTCCGGAGCGTCGAATGATAGGTCCTCCAAGAGGCGCTCCATTATCGTGTGAAGGCGCCGGGCGCCGATATCCTCGGTTTGCTCGTTGACTTCCAGGGCCATGGCGGCTATGGCCTCGATGGCATCCGCCGTGAAATCGACGTTGACGCCGTCGGTCGCCAGGAGGGCCTGGTACTGCTTTGTCACCGCGTCCTTCGGCTCGGTTAGGATGCGACGGAAGTCCTCCTTGCCGAGTGGATCGAGTTCGACCCGTATCGGAAAGCGGCCCTGCATCTCCGGAATGAGATCGGAAGGCTTGGAGGTATGGAAGGCTCCCGCCGCTATGAAAAGGATGTGGTCCGTCGACACTGGTCCGTACTTGGTCATGACCGTGGAACCTTCCACTATGGGCAGGAGGTCCCGCTGGACCCCTTCTCTGGATACGTCGGGACCGACCCCCGCCCGGTCCTTCCCAGCTATCTTGTCCATCTCGTCGATGAAGATGATGCCGGACTGCTCGGCCCGCCGGCATGCCTCGGACGTGACGTCGTCCATGTCGATGAGCTTGTTGGCTTCCTCCGCCGCGAGAATGCGCCGAGCCTCCTTTACCCTGAGTTTCCTCTTCTTCATCTTCCGGGGAACCAGACCGCCGAGCCAGTCCTGGAAGTTGATCCCCATCTCCTCGGCCCCTGCGCCCCCGAAAACCTGAACCATGGGAGGCAGGTGTTCCGGCACCTCTATCTCCACCATTTCGTCGTCAAGCTCGCCGGCCAGGATGGCCCTGCGGGCTTCCGCGCGCTTGAGACGCGCCTCGGCCATCCGGTCCGATTCTATGGTGGCGCCGGCGTCGCCCTCACGCCCGTTTTCTTCCTGAGGAGGCGGGGGACCAAACAAGGCCTGAAAGGGGTTGGTCCGGACGGCTGGTCGCCGCCCGGGCAAGGGTGCCATGACATCGACCAGCCTGGCTACCGCGGCCCGGTCCGACTCCTCAGTGACTAGCTCCATCTTCTCGCTCCGTACGATGCGAATGGCCGTCTCCACCAGATCGCGGACCATGGAATCCACGTCCCGGCCGACGTAGCCCACTTCCGTGAACTTGGTCGCCTCGACCTTCACGAAGGGTGCGTTGACGAGCCTAGCCAGCTTGCGGGCGATCAGAGTCTTGCCGACACCCGTGGGTCCGATCATGAGGATGTTTTTCGGGACAATCTCCTCCTGAAGCTCCGCTGGAAGGCGTTGGCGACGATACCTGTTCCTGAGGGCGATGGCCACGCACCGCTTCGCTGCATTCTGCCCGACGATATAGCGATCCAGTTCGGCCACAATCTCCCTCGGCGTCAAATCCTTCTCCGCCGGAACCTCTGGGACTCCGGACACGAGTTGGAAGCTCCGAACGTCTCCGCCGCCGGCGCTCCCGCTGGAGTCTGCGTTCATTCTCCCACCTCCAGGCCACCGGCGTCACCGAGCTCTTCGACGGTGATATTCTCGTTGGTGTAGATGCATATGGAGGCCGTTATCCTCATGGCCTCGCGCACGATGTCCCCCGGCCCGAGATCGGTGTGTCCGGCCAGGGCCCTCGCCGCGGCCAGGGCGTAGCCAGCGCCCGACCCTATGGCGGCGATGTCGTCGTCGGGCTCGATGACCTCGCCGTTCCCGGAGATGATCAGAAGCTCGTCCTCACCCAGAACAATCATCATTGCCTCCAACCGGCGGAGGACCTTGTCCCCTCGCCATTCCTTCGCAAGCTCCACCGCGGCCTTTCTCAGGTGGCCCCGGTGCTCGCTGAGCTTGTCTTCGAACCTCTCGAACAGAGCCAGGGCGTCGGCGACACCTCCGGCGAAGCCGGCGATGACTTTACCCCCATAGAGCCTGTGGACCTTGTGGGCCTTGTGTTTCAGGACCGTCTTGTTGGCCTCCAGCGTGACCTGGCCGTCTCCAGCCATGGCCCCCGCCGCGCCCCTCCTGACGGCAACTATGGTCGTAGCTCGCAACACCCGGACTCCCCCCCACGACCGCACGGCCCCCGCCACTCCACGACCTCCGGGCGGGGGGCCGATATCCTCGAGCGACTCAGGCGCGCGGGTGAGCGCGCCTATACACGGCCCGCAAACGCTCTTCCGGCAGACGGCCGTCCGCGACGCCGTCCACAAGTCCGGTGACGGCGCGACCCAACATCTGGCGAACGGCGCGGCTGTCAGCCCCCAGCGCGAGGAGACGGGCCGCCAGGTCGTCTCTCGCGGCCTCTAGAGACGACTGCCGTTCCTCGGCAAGCCGTGACACGTAGTTCTCAACGATCCGCCTGAGACTCCTCAGGGCCAGTCGCCGCCCCTGCCTGCTCAGGAACAGGGCCTGCGCGTCACGCCTGGTCCCGGCGCCTCGGGCCCGGCCGCCCGCCTTGGCCGGGGACCTCTCGGGTCTTGGTGAGTCCCCGGCGGACCTGAGCTCCGACTCCCTCACTAGCCGCGGCCTGGCTACCTCAAGGTAGAGCGCGATCGCCGACCTTGCACGAGGTCCGAGAGGCACTACCCGTCCTCGCGCCGAGCGCCCCCCGCCTCCGAGACGCAGTGCGGCCCCGGTCAGGTCCACGTGGTCCACGTCCAGGGCCCTGACGTCACCCAGTCCTGCTCCAGTGGTCAGGAGCACCTCCACGACGGCTCTGTCGCGCAGGGCCCGGTCGCTCCCGCCCGGCAGGGCCGGTAGATCCGCTGTCTCGTCGGCCTCGGGCGAGCCGGTCCGCTGCATCAAGCGACGACAGGGAGGTGATAGCGTGGCCGCGGGATTCTCCCGGAGCACTCCCTGCCTGCAGAGGTACCGCATGAAGGCCTTTATCACAACGAGCTTCCGGGCCACCGTCGCCGGGGCGGCTCGGAGACCATCCTCCCCGGACCCCAGGGAAACCAGGAACCGCCTGATCAGGACCTGGGTCAGGGGCTCACCCGGCGCGCGCCGGACAGCCCACAAGAAGAACTGCCGCAGATCAGCCTCATAGGCGTGCACGGTGTTGGGGGAGACGTTCCGCCGGATCACGAGGTCGCTCAAGAACGGTCCAAGGTGGGCCTCGAGCCCAGTGGCCGCCTCGCCAGCCGCGAACGGCATCGACGTAGTCCTCTCCCCCGCCGCCCGGCAACCGCGGAGACATACCGGGTCGCACGTGGATTGAACCATTCTTCACATACTACCATGTGCCCTTAAGTGATACAACAAATCAGACACCTTCGTCATACGCGTCTTCGGACGGGTATGTTTTCCCCGCCGAGCCCGGTCTGCCGTTCGCTGGGAGCGCGCCCTACCGCTCACCTGGGGCGGCGGATTCCTCGTAACCGCACCCCTCCACGGGGCATCTCAGCCGTGTGACCCCGAGCTCCCCGTCGGAGGAGCGACCACGCCGGCCGGCCTCGACGAGAAAGGAGCCGCATTCGGGGCACTTGCGTTCGGTGGGACGCGCCCAGGCAGAGAAGTCGCACTCCGGGTAGCGGATGCACCCGTAGAAGCGACGGCCTTTCCGGGTGCGTTTCTCGACCACGTCCGCGCCGCACTTGGGGCAAACGGCACCCGTCGGCAGGACGTATGGCCGGGTCCGCCGGCATTCCGGGTAGCCGGAGCAGGCGAGGAACCTCCCATACCGCCCGTACTTGACGACCATGGGCCGGCCGCAAGTCTCGCAGAGGATACCCGTTTCCTCCTCAGGCACCTCCACGCGGCCGAGCTTCTTCTCGGCCAGGCCCAAAGCCTCGTGGAAAGGCTCGTAGAAGTTCCTTACCACCTTCCGCCAGGGCAGGGTGCCGTCCTCTACCTCATCCAGCTGGTCCTCGAGGCTGGCCGTGAAGCCGACATCGATCACACCAGGAAAGTGCTCGACTAGAAGGTCGGTGACCACTTCGCCGAGCCTGGTGGGAACGAGACGCCCGTCCTGCTTCTCCACGTAGTTCCGAGCCAGGATAGTCTCTATCGTCGGGGCGTAGGTGCTGGGACGTCCGATCCCGAGTTCCTCCATTGCCTTGACCAGGGTGGCCTCCGAGTAGCGGGGGGGTGGGGACGTGAAGTGCCGCTCCGCCAGAAGGTCCACCAGACTGACCTCGTCACCCTTGCGCACCGCCCGGAGAGCGGCGGTCCCCCCACTGTTCAGAGCCTCCTCCTGCTCTGAGTCGTCCTGCGCCGCTGCTCCCCCGTCAACAAGCCCCCCATCGTCCCCGGCCAGACTTGCCGCCGCCAGGAACCCGGGGAACCGCAGGCGGGAGCCGGCGCTCCGGTAGCCCCAACGACCGGCCGCAATGTCGACGCTCGCCGTGTCGTAAACAGCCGCCGCCATCTCGCTGGCGATGAACCGCTCCCAGATAAGCCGGTAGAGGCGGAACTGATCGTTGGTCAGGAAAGACCTGACTGCCGAGGGTGGCCGCGCGGGCTCGGTCGGTCTGATGGCCTCGTGTGCGCCCTGGGCTAGCCGAGACTGCTTTGCCCTAGGGGACCGAGCGGGTAAGTAAGCCGGACCGAGGGCCGAGGCAACTAGCTCCGTGGCCTGGACCCGCGCCGAGGTGGAAACGCGCGTCGCATCGGTCCTCATGTAGGTTATGAGCCCCACGGGCCCCGCCTCACCCAGTTCGAGTCCTTCATACAGCTGCTGCGCGACGGCCATGGTCTTGCGCACGGTGAATCCCAGGCGGTTGGCGGCCTCCTGCTGCAAGGTGCTCGTCGTGAACGCGCTCGGAGGGTTCCGCCGCCGGGTTCCACGCTTGACGGCAAGGACGGACCAGCCGGATGTGCGGCTTTCCCCGACAATGGCGTCAGCGCGCGTCCTGTCCGGGACATCCTCCTTCTCGATGCGGCCCGACTCGCCGACCAGGCCCACGAACCGGGCGGAGAAGACCTCGCTGGTCTCGGTGGCGTCCAAGGAGAGCGTGGCCGTGATGGTCCAGTACTCCTGAGGCGAGAAGGCCCGAATCTCCTCCTCGCGGTCATGGATCAGCCGCACGGCGACACTCTGGACCCGGCCCGCCGAGAGGCCCCGCCGCACCTTACGCCACAGGAGCGGGCTGAGTTCATACCCCACAAGGCGGTCGAGTACGCGGCGTGCCTGCTGTGCGTCGACAAGGTTCATGTCGACGGGCCTAGGGTTCCTCATGGCCTCCGCGATGGCGTCCTTTGTAATCTCATGGAAGACGATACGGCACGGAGCCGTGGGGTCGACTTCGAGGAGGTGAGCCAGGTGCCACGAGATAGCTTCGCCTTCGCGGTCCGGGTCGGCGGCCAGGTAGACTTTCCTGGCCTTACCGGCTAGGGCCTTCAGGCCGCGAACCACGGGACCCCGGCCCCGGACGGTGATGTAGCGAGGCTCGAAATCCTGAGAGACGTCCACGCCGAGCTGGCTTCGCGGGAGGTCGCGCAGGTGCCCGAGGCTGGCCGCCACCTTGTAGGCGCGACCGAAGGCCTTCTCGATGGTGCGGGCCTTCGCGGGGGACTCAACGACTATCAGGGGTTTTCCTCTCCCGCCGACGTGGGTTTTTCGTCCGGCCAACGTTCTCCTCCGTCTGAGAGTCGGTGTGTGCCGCAGAATGAGCGTCCAGCAGGCAGACTCGGGGCACTCAAATGGTCCCTGGAGTCCGTCCGGAGTCCGGCGACGGGCGTCTGGCGTACGAATCGCCCGGCAGCCTCACGACGAGCCCCATGACCTCCAGCACGCCCAAGACGGCCCCCAGCCTATCGGCTTTGAGCCCAGTTCGCGCCGTGAGAACCCCGAACCCCACCGCTTCCCCTTCACCTATGGCGTCAAGGACCATCCGACCGTCCGGCCCAAGGGTCCCGCGTGGGTCGGTTATGGCCCGGCTCGGGTCCGGGGTGAGCGACGGCTCGGCTCCGGAGGTCGACCGCTGGCCCTCCCCGGACGCCGACGACGATCCCTGAGGCCCTGGGTTCAGGGGCCCGGGCCAGTCCGCCACGGCCACTATTCCGATGTCGACCAGCACGTGGGACCCGCTCCCAACCGCCTTGCCGCCGAGGCGCAAGCACTCGAGAGACCCCTGGTACGTGGGCGAGGTCAATGGACCCGGAACGGCCATGACCACACGACCGAATTCCCTGGCCGCCGATGCGGTCAGCAGCGCTCCGGAACCCGACGGGGCCTCCGTGACGACCACGCCCAGGGCCATTCCGGCAACAACCCGGTTGCGGGCCACGAAGTTCCTCTCGCCGGGTATCGTATCCGACGGGAATTGGCTTATGACCGCTCCCCCGCTGGACACCATCTCGCGAGCCAGCCCGGAGTTGCACGGTGGATACAGGTGGCCGAGCCCGGACCCCAGGACGGCCACGGTGCGTCCGCCGGCCTCGAGGGCCGCGCGGTGGGCCACGGTGTCGATGCCTACGGCGAGGCCGGAGATCACTGTCACACCAGCCCGGGCTATCTCCCGGACAAGCCCCGACGTCATCTCGCGACCGTACGGGGTGGGTTTGCGGGTCCCGACTACAGCCACCGACGGGGCCTCGAGGCACTCCGGATCTCCCAGCACGTAGAGCACGGGCGGGCGACCTGCGATAGAGAGTAAACCACACGGGTAAGCGGCGTCAAGCGCGGTGACGATCCGCGTGCAGGTTCGAGCCTGCTCCGCGTATGCCCGGAAGGGGTCCGAACGTTCGCGCCCGCGCAACAGTGCCTGCCGGACTTCGGCGGGCAGGACGCGGCTGGCTTCGAGTTCGGCTGCCGAGGCCCCCCATGCGGCCCGCGCCGACCCGAACCACTCGACGAGTCCGAAAAACCGTTTACTCCCGATGCCTGGGACGGAACTCAGTGAGACCCAGTAGGCGCGTTCCTCGACGTCTTCGGAGGTCATGTTCCTGTCTCCCCCAAACCGGAAAAAGGGATGGCCGCCTGCGGAGCCGTCGTGGGTGTCTTTCGCGCCAGTGCGCGGCCGGAAGGTAGAGGGTCCCCGGCCGCTCCCAGGTTTCGCCGGGGATTGCTCCGGGCCTGCCGGCTGGCCGCAGGGGCGTCGGGGGCTCCGGTGAGGCCGGCAGGTGGTCCAGTCAGGCGGCAGGGGCGGCCTCACCAGACCCCCAGCACTCCTACTTCGGCAAAGGCGGCCGAACCGGAGCCCCCGACACCCCTGCCTTACGGACAGCGGCCACACGGGGCCCCGACACCGCCTAGCCCGCGGGCAGGCCGGGGGCGGCCTGCTTGAACTGCATCTCGTAGAGGCGCCTGTAGAGCCCACCCAAGGCAATCAGGTCCTTGTGGCGGCCCCGTTCGACTATCCTCCCGGCGTCCAGAACAAGTATCAGGTCGGCGTCTCTGACCGTCGAGAGGCGATGGGCGATGATGAAGCACGTTCTCCCCTCGAGCAGCCGGTCCATCGCCCGCTGGATGATCACTTCCGTGTAGGCGTCCACGCTTGACGTAGCCTCGTCCAGAACCAGGATGCGCGGGTCGGCGAGCAGGGCCCGCGCGAACGAGACCAGCTGCCGCTGGCCGACCGAGAGCTTCCCGCCCCTCTCCTCGACCTCTGTCTGGTAGCCGTCAGGGAGCTTCCGGATGAACTCGTGCGCCCCGATTGTTCGGGCTGCCTCCACGCACTCGTCGGTGGTTGCCTCGGGGCGGCCGTACTTGATGTTCTCCTCCACCGTGCCGGAGAAAAGGAAGGTGTCCTGCAGCACGAACGCCATCTGGCGCCTAAGGGAGCGCTGCGTGACGTCTCGCACGTCGTGCCCGTCGATGAGGACGGCTCCTTCCTGGGGGTCGTAGAACCGGCCGAGGAGGTTCACGATCGAAGTCTTGCCGGCCCCGGTCGGACCGACAAGGGCGAGACGCTGCCCGGGTTCGACCCGGAAGTCCACGCCGTGCAGGACTCGCTCCCCCGGCACGTATTCGAAGGACACGTTCCTGTAGACCACCTCACCCCGCACCGGCGGAAGCTCGCTGGCTCCGAGCCGGTCGACGATGGCGGGCCTGGTGTCCAAGATTCCGAATATCTTCTCGGCCGCCGCCGTGGCGACCTGAGCCTGGTTGTAGACCGCCACGAGGTCGCGGATGGGCTGGTAGAACCGGGTCACATAGGTCAGGAAGGCGATAAGCTCGCCGGCCGTGAGAGCTCCCGCCCCCGCGGCCGCCGCGAGCGACCCTGCCGCCTGGTCGAGGCCGTGGATAACGGCCTGCCCGCCGAACCATATCACGATGGCCGTGCCCAGGGCCCCGATGAGGTCAACGGTCGGGACGAACAAGGCGAAAAGGTAGGCCGCCCGCATGTTGGCCCGGTAGTTCTCGCGATTGTCGCAGTCGAACCGCTCCATGTTCGCGTCCTGGCGGACGAACGACTGAGTCACCCGCACCCCCGAGATCGTCTCCTGAAGGTTCGCGGCCATCTTGGCCACCCTCTGCCGGACGTCACGGTAGGCAATCATCACCCGGCCTCTGAACACGGTCGCCACCACGACCACGAGCGGCAGGATCGTGATGGACCAGAGAGCGAGCCTGACATTGAGCACGAACATGATGGTGACGATTCCGGCCAGGGTGAGGAGATCGCTGAAGACGAAGACGATGCCGCTCGATACGAGTTCGCTCAAGGCTTCAACGTCACTCGTGGCCCTGGATATCAAGACCCCTGTCGGGCGTCTCTGGAAATAGCCGAAATCCAGCCTCTGGTAGTGGGCAAACAGGTCGCGCCTGACGGCGAATATCGACCTCTGGCCGACCCACGCCATGGTGAACGTCTGCCAGTAGGAGCCGAGCCAGTGGACGAGGTACACGCCCGCGTACGCGAGGGCCAGCAGCGCGAGTCCACGAAGGTCCCCCGCCGCGATGTACTTGTCGACGGCGAGGCCGAGCAGGTATGGAGGGACGAGCCCGGTCGCCGAGACGACGAATGTCATGACGACGGCCAGCACGACGTAGCGCCGGTAGGGCCAGACGTAAGCCAGGAGCCGCCTGAGGACCTTCGGGTCTATCGGGCGGAGGTCGTCTTCGTCCGGTGCTCCGTGAATGTGCACCCGCCGTCACCTCCTCGCCCCTCGTCCTCCTGGGGCCGGAACTGGAGTTCGTATATCTCCCGGTAGATGCGGCTCGTCCGCATCAGGCTGCCGTGGTCTCCCTCGTCGACAATGCGGCCCTCATCGAGAACCAGGATCCTGTCCGCGTTTTTCAGGGTGGTCAGGCGCTGGGCAATGACGAAGGTCGTTCGGCCACGCATGAGCCTGGCCAGGGCGGCCTGGATGGCGTTTTCGGTCTCGGTATCGACACTGGACGTCGAATCATCCAGGATGAGGATGCGCGGGTTCATCAGGAGAGCCCGGGCGATGGCCACCCGCTGTTTCTGGCCGCCCGACAACCCGACACCCCTCTCTCCTATCACGGTCTCGTAGCCGTCAGGCAATCCGGCGATGAAGTCGTGCACCTCGGCTGCTCTCGCGGCCTCTTGTATCTCGCTCAAGGTGGCGCCGGGACGGCCGTAGGCGATGTTCTCGCGGATGCTCGTTGAGAACAAGAAGGTGTCCTGCGACACGACGCCTATTTGGCGGCGAAGGCTCTCCAGGGTGACGTTTCGGATGTCTATGCCGTCGACGAGCACCCGGCCGGAGGTGGGGTCGTAGAAACGCGGGACGAGATGCACCAGCGTGGTCTTCCCGGACCCCGTCGCACCCAGGAGCGCGACAGTCTCCCCGGCCCTAATCCTGAGATTGATGTCGTGGACGACCATCGACTCGGGTCCGGGCCCGCCGTGTACGGCCTCTGAGACCCCGACCCGGCCGGTTGACGTGGCCCTGCCCCCGGTTCGGGCAGCCTGGGACCCGGCGTCCCTCAGGTCGCAGAGCCACGCGACCGGAGTCCCGCGATAGGTGAAGGAGACGTTCTCGAACTCCACATGTCCTTCCATCTCGCCCATCGGGCGGGCGCCGGGCAGGTCGCGGACCTCGGGCTCGGTGTCCAGGATCTCGAAGATGCGCCCACCGGCGGCCTGGGCTCGCTGGGCCATGTTCAGAATCCAGCCCAGCATTCGGAACGGTGATATGATCATCAGCAGGAAGGTGTTGAAAGCCACGAGAGACCCAAGCGACATGAGGCCCAGGGCGACTTGTCGACCGCCGTACCAGATGACCAGGGCGGTCCCGCCGGCCGTTATGAAGTTGATGAGGGGGAAGTAGAAGGCCCACATCTTGACGGCCGCGAGGTTCTTGTCGAGGTAGGCCAGGTTCTCCGTTTCCATCCTGGCCTCTTCGTCGGCTTCCCTGGCAAAGGCGCGGACCACCCTGACGCCCGTGAGATTCTCCTGCAGCCGCGAGGTGATGACCGCGAGTTGCTGCTGGATGCTCACGTATATGGGCCGGATTCGTCGCATGAACACGGAGACCACGTAGAGGGTAGGCGGTATGGTGACCAGGGACAAGGCCGCCAACCGCCAGTTGAGGCTGAGCAGGACGACGAGCACGCCCAAGAGGGTCAGAACGTTGGACATCAGGTTCAGGAGCCCGAAGCCGAGGAACCGCCTCATAGTCTCGACGTCGCCGGTGACCCGGGACATGAGTTGCCCGGTCTGGGCGTGGTCATAGAAGGAGAAGGACAGGTTCTGAAGGTGGCGGTAGACGGCGTTACGCAGGTCGTAGATGACCTTTTGGGCCAGGAACTCCATGAAGTAGCGCTGCGCGAAGGTGAACAACCCTCCGAGCAACGATACGGCCACCACGCCCCCAGCCGCCAACCCAAGCAGGCGGACGTCCGCACGCCCGATGGCCGTGTCGATGACCAACCTCACTATGTAGGGGACGGCGAACTGGCCGGCCAACCCGACGACCGTAGACGTAAGCCCGGCGATGAGGGCGGCCCAGTACGGCCTGGTGTAGCCCAGCAGGCGCAGGATGACCTTCAACTGCCGCCGTCCTTTCCCCCGGCTCCGCCCTGTCAGCCCGGCGGGCTGGCCGCGTCACCGGGGCAGCGGGCCTAGAAGACCTCCAGGTTCGCGAGAGGAACGAAGAGCCTCTCGCCGGTCTCCAGGACCACTTCGGCGGACGGCAGACAAGCTTCGGTTTCAAACCGGACAGGGTCGGCGGGCAGTCCGACGATTTCGCCCCAGAGGCCGAACTTCGGGTTACGAACTATCCGCACCTTCGACCCGACGGCAGGTTCTCCTCTTTCGTGCTCGCGCTCGGCTAGGCATTCCTCCACCAATCTGGCGGCAGTCTGCCCTTCGTCAGGCCGCGGGATAATGACTTCCGGCCTCCGCACTCCCGCGCGGACTTGCGTCGAGCCGTTCACGGAGACGAGCCGGCCCTCGGCGCTCCTCAAGAGCTCGTAGGTATCGGCCGACATGGGCATGACTCCGAAACCTTCGGTCACGACCAGAGTCAGTGGCAAGTCCTCCTGCCCGGTGATTCCGACGCCTATCTCGCGCCCGAGGAGAGAAGCGAGGTCGCCGTGATTCGCCCCGCCGGTCACGAGCCCCTTGACCCCGATGTCGACGGCTTTGCGGAGGGCATCAAGGGTCACGCCGGCGCCTCCGATAAGAATGCAGCCGGCGTCGTCCGCCGTGACGTCCTCGGCCGTGACGACCGCGTCAGGGCTCCCTGTCACCGCCCGCAGCGTGCCGTGGTTCTCGAACCCCAGGCCGAAGACTCCCTGGACGAATGAGGCCGTCGCCTCGACCACGGCTCCCCGCTCGGGAATCACCGAACTCACCCGTCCCTGAAGGTAAGCGTCAATCTCGGTCGGTTTGGCCGGCCGTAGGATGGTCACCGTCCCGGTACGGCTGCAGATCTTCTCGATGGTTCCCGACGCCGGAGCGTAGCAGTAGTCGATTCCCACACCCCCGGGAGAGTCAGCGATGATCGCCCCCTGGCGGACCTCGTCTCCCTCGCGGCAGCGTATGTAGGCCCTGATCATCATCGGGCTGACATCGAGCTTCTTGGCCACGTTCACGATGACAACGGGAGCGGCCTTCTGCGCGTCCTCACGGATGAGTACCCGAGCGTAGGCGTGGGAGATGAACTCGATGAAGCCGTCCACGGGAGAGTAGGCCTCGTAGATGTCGCCGAAGACCCCCACTCTGTTACGGGCGATAGGCTCCCGGGCCTGGACGCGGTCGCCCACCCGCTTCAGCATCAGCTTGGCTACCTCTTCGGGTCCGATCTTCGGTTGGCCGAGTTCAGCCCTGAGGTCTACGACATACGGGTCCCCCGGCACCGTCTCCGCCCGGGCGATGAGGTCCTGCGGGTTCACGTGGTCGCCCGCGCTGACCATGACGTCGCCGGGAAGCGGGATCGCCCGCTCGCGCACGACGCGGACACGCTCGAAGAGCTGCCTCTCAGGCCGAGCCATCACTGAGCACCTCCTTCCACCGGGGCCAGGTCCGCGGCCGGAGTGAGTCCCTGTCGCCTGTCCGGGTAGGCCTGCATAGCCTCTAGCCACTCCAGGACCGCCGCTCTCCGGGCATCCGCCCGGCCGGGGAACACGATGGGCCGGCCCCGCCCGTCGAGGACTAGACCGACCTCGCCGCCCACGGCCTCCGTCTCTACGCGCCGGCCGGGGCCGGCACCCACGTCGACTCCCCGTGTGGGAGTGATGGTCATGCCCATTCGTTCACCCCGCCTGAGCGGCAGGACCTTGATCTCCCCTCCGACCACCGTGTCCCGCGCGCGGGACCCGTCGGACCTGGTGAAGTCAAGGGTCGCTACGGTCTGGCCCCGCCTGGGCCGGCACCTGGGGGCGACACATGTCCCAAGAGGCACCAGGCAGTCGGTCTCAAACACCTGAAGGGCGACCTCGGGCGCTATCTCAGCCAGGACGCCGAGGTGCGGCATCATGAAGACGCTGTCGACGAACAGGCCGGTGACCCCCTCCGGCTGGATCGAGTCCATGAGAAGGAGCATGGCCTGCGACCGCCTGGGAGCGTGCGAGAGGACTCCCCCGCTGCCGACTACGGCATTGACCGCCAGGGTGTCGATTACGGTCGCGCCGGTCCGGCTCCTCTGCGCGAACATGTCCTTGAGCTTGTCGTAGGTGCCTATGTTCTGGACGCCCTTGAGGCCGACGGCCAGTTCCTTGTGGTGTTCGAACGACAGCCGGATGGCCTCGCGGGCCACCGCGTGCTCCACGATGAGTTCGTCCAGGGTGGCCGGCAGGGTCGTCGGGCGGATCATCTTGTTGGCGTAGTGGTTCCGGAGCTCGCCCTCGTCCACCGGGAACGGAAGCCACCGCATCACGTTCTCCAGGCGGGCCTCCACGATGACGTTGGCCGTGCTGTAGCTCATGCCGAGGTTGGCGCTCACGGTCCGGTGAAAGTGCTGCCCGAACCGGGAGAAGACGTCGGTGGTGGCCCCGCCGATATCCACGCCGATGATGTCGGCCTCATGGGCCTCGCCCATGACCCGCATCATCTTGCCGACAGCCATGGGTGTGGGCTCGATGACCTTCTCCGCCCAATGGAGGAGGTTCTGGTAGCCGGGCGCCCGGGCCATCACGTGCTCAAGGAAGAGCCGGTGTATCTCCTGCCGCGCCGGCTCGAGTATCTCCTCTTCCAGCGTCGGCCGGATGTTCGGGACGACGTAGACGTCCATGGTCTCGCCCAGGACGTCCCGCACGTACTCCCGGGCGCGCTGGTTACCGGCGTAGACCAACGGCACGCGGTAGTTGCCTCCGAGCCGGGGTCTCGGGTTGGAGGCCGCTATGTACTCCGCCACCGCTGCCACGTGGGAGATGTTCCCGTCGTCCGTGCCGCCGGCCATCAGAATCATGTCCGGCCTCAGTTCCTGGAGACGCCGGATGCGCTCGATGACCAGCCGGGCATCGTCCAGGGAGATCACGTCCATGACTATGGCCCCGGCTCCCAGCGCGGCCCGCTGGGCGCTTTCGGCGGTCATGCTCTTGACCACGCCCGCGACGGTCATCTGGAGGCCGCCTCCGGCGCTTGACGTGCAGACGAAGAGGTCGACCCCCACGGTGGCTGAGCCCTTACGCTTCTCGGGCGTCGCGAGAGAGTCGCCTTCCATCAGGGCCCGGCCGACGATACTCTCCACCCGGCGGACGGACTGCCGTACGCCGATCATGACGTCCTCGAGCGGCGCCTCCACCGTTGTCGGCGACTCCGCGCGGGCCGTCAAGTGGTATTCGTCTCCCTGCCGTTCGATCACGATGGCCTTCGTGGTCGTGGAGCCCACGTCTATGGCCAGTAGGCTCCTGAACTCCCTCAACATCGCGCCACCCCCGGGTTCACGCTCGCCATCCGTCGACCCGTCCCTCGGTACCGGAACGGCCCGGAAACGGGAGGCCCCAGCCTGCTAGTTGCGAATACGCCTGCCGCTCCGCAAAGTTTCAGAAATCGCTTGACCGCTTCCCTCACGCCGCCTCAAAAGGAGAGGACCGCCCGTTGGGCGGCCCACCATGTGAATGCTCCACTGCTCCCGCGTAGCCCCCTCAGGGGGGCGAAGGGCGCGGCGCCGGGAACCAGCCGGCTGCCGGATTAGCCCATCTCTTTCTTGACCGCCTCAGTCAACATGGGCACAATCTCGAACAGGTCACCCACGATGCCGAGGGTCGCGACCTTGAAGATGGGAGCGTCGGGGTTCTTGTTGATGGCGACGATGATGTCCGATGACTTCATGCCCGCCAGATGCTGGATGGCCCCGGAGATACCGCACGCCACATAGACTTTCGGGCTGACGGTCTTACCGGTCTGACCGACCTGATGAGTGTAGGGCACCCAGCCGGCGTCGACCGCGGCGCGGGACGCTCCCATGGCTCCTTTGCAGGCGTCGGCGAGACCCTTGATGACGGAGAACTTCTCCGGCCCCCCAACGCCCCGGCCCCCCGAGACGATGATGTCGGCTTCCTCCAGCTTGACCTGGTCGCCGGCGGTGTCCACCTGTTCGAGGAGCCTCACCCGGTCGCGCACGTTCACGCCGGAAAGGTCCGCCTTCTCTATCCGGCCCTTGCGTGACGGGTCGGGAACCGGCCGCGGGGCGCTCTTTGGGCGCAACGAGGCAAGCTGCGGGCGGGCTTCGGGGCAGAGGACCGTGGCCATGACATTGCCTCCGTACATCGGCCTGGTGGCCACGAGGCCGTCGGCCTGGTCCCAAGAGAGCTCGACGCAATCGCTGGCTAGGCCGGTCCCCAGCCTGGTTGCCAGCCGCGGCGCCAGCGACTTTCCCGTTGAATTTGCCCCGATGATGAACGCAGCCGGCTTGTAGACGCCGACCAGGTGAGTCAGGTAGTCGACGTAGGGGTCGTCACGGAACCCGGCGAGGCGGTCGTCCTCAGCCAGGAGCACGACGTCCGCGCCCGCCTGGATTAGGCTCTCGGCCAGACCAGCCACGTCCTTCCCGAGGAGGACCGCCCAGACCTCCTGGGAGGAAGAGCCGGCGAGGTTCCGCGCCAGGCCCACGGCCTCGAGGGAAACGTTCACGAGCTTACCTTTCCGCTGTTCGGCCAGAACCCAGATGTTCTTGGCCTCGGCCTTCGGGATCATGTCCTCTCGCCTCCTCCTACAGGACTTTGGCGGCCTTGAGCCTGGCCACCAGCTTCCGGACTTGTTCCTCGGGAGTCCCCTCAAGCATTTCGCCGCCGGCCCGCGGCGGCGGCGGGGCCACTTTGGAGAGCTTTGTCGGTGACCCGGCCGGTCCGACCCTGGCCGGATCGACTCCAATGTCGACGGCGCTCCAGACCGGAATGGTCACGCGCTTGGCCTTCATGAGCCCTTTGAGTGAGGGCAGGCGTGGCTCGTTGATCTCCTTGACCACCGTGATGAGCATCGGGAGCGGTCCCTCGAGGACGTCGTAGCCATCGTCGGTCATGCGCTGGACCCGGATGTAATCGTCCTTGAGTTCCTCTATCTTCCTCACGAAACTCACCGTTGGTACGCCGAGCTCCTCCGCCAGGCTCGGGCCGACCTGCCCGGACGACCCGTCCATCGCCTGACGCCCGGCTATGACCAGGTCATAGGGGCCGCATTTCTCAATGCCCCTGGCCACGATGTAGGCCGTGGCCACAGGGTCCGAACCGTCGAAGGCCGGGTCGGACAGGAGGAAGGCTTCGTCGGCGCCCATCGCCAGGGCCTCGCGCAAGGACTCGTCGGCCTTCTCAGGGCCGCACGTGATAACGGCCACGGTCGCGCCCGACGCTTCCTTGATCCGGATGGCCTCCTCCAGAGCGTAGGTATCGTACGGGTTTATAATCCTGGTGAGGCCCTCGGTGTCCACACGATTGGCGGCCTGGTCGATCTTGACTTCCGTGGTCTCTGGGACCTGCTTGATGCTGACGACTATCCGCATTACCTGGGATCACGCCCCTTTCACGAATGCTCGGTCATATGGTCCTCACGCCCGCGCAGCCCCACTGCCGGGCCCTATGAGACCAAACGTTCGGTAGAGGACTCATACGACGGTACGCAGTCGAATCCCTGGCAACGCCTGAAGCTTTCTGTCGACCGCTTTTCTTCTCCTGTGGCGGATGTTTCGGAAAACTGGTTCGATTCCGTCCCCCGGGTAGGTACCGACAAAGGCGAGGGCCGGGGCGTGGAGAGGGAGGTCCACGCTCCGGCCCCGATGACCGGCCCGGGCCAAGTGGGACACCGGCCCGGGCCGAGTGGGTTCCGTGGGGGAGGATCAGGAGGCGTCCGCGAGGCGGTCGGCCATTTCGTGATAGCGCTCGTGGACCCTACGCCCATATCCTCGGCCTCGACCCGCTCGAACTCCTTTTCCATCCGGGCGAGTTCGGTCCTGGTCGGCATCCGTTCGGCCATAGCGTAGAGAACGTTGTCTTCCTTCTCGATGTGCTGCCGGAGAAGCTGGGTGTAGTCGGCGACGGCTGACGCGGCGCCGGCCAGGTCTCCGTTGTCGAGCGCCTCGGCAC
>QZJP01000009.1 GCA_003599345.1 Bacillota bacterium
AGGTAGTAGTTCGGTTCGTCGGTGGGCCCGTGCTGGATTTCGTCCCGCTCCATGCTCAGAAACCGGTCATACCCCGGGTGACCGCGGAGCTCACCCATGGCTAGGGCCTTGAAGAAGGAGCGGAAGCCCTCCTTTACCTGTCCCGTCTCCGGCAGCCAGGCCGGGGCGGACAGCGGCACAGGACCCAACCACGGCTGGAGGAGGGGTCAAGCAGGGTCGTGATGATGCGCATGAGGGTGGTCTTGCCGGCGCCGTTCGGGCCGAGCAGGCCGAACATCCCGTCCTCGATAGTGAGGTCGAGACCCTTGAGCGCCTCCACTTTGCCGTAGCTCTTGCGTAGCCCGTCTAGCTCTACCCGCACGCTGGACCGTCCCTTCGCCCGGGGCTTAGGTTACTGGATTTCACGCCGGCGTGAGCCCCGGTCGCGGAAAGGACGAGGAGGAAGCAGAGAGGGTTCATCGAGTTTCGACTCGCTGGCCGGCCACCGTCGTCAATGTTCCACTTCGTGTCCATGCTAGTCACCTGGCTGTCTGAGGTAGCCGCACAGGAGGCCACGGGGAAGAGGCTGGGGAAAGAGGAGAAGGCAGGAGACTAGGACCCGGCAAAGAAAAGAAAGGGCCAAAACGTAGGTCAAACCGCGTGGCCCTGCCCTCCAAGGGGTCAACGTGAGAGGTGACCGTGTATCCGCGTTCTAAACTTCTACAGCTCGGTCTATCACGGGAACATCCTCACCCGGAAGAAGTGCTGCACCATAAGACTGGGTGACAAGACCGGGAAATACCACGAGGGCGACGTCGTCCTGGTCACCTACGGCAACCGGTTCGAGCCCAGGCGGGAGCTCTTCCGTGCCGTGCTTGACCTGGTCGAGGTCAAGGCGGTCTCCGAGCTCTCCGCGCGCGACATCGCTGGGGAGAGCCCGGACATGAAGGGGACCGACGACGTTCTCGCTTTCCTTCAGAAGATTTACGGCCACGCCATAGACGAGGACGAGAAGGTCACGGTCATCTACTTCTCCGAGATAACCGACTGACGGGGTGACCCCGAAAGACACACTTTCCAAGGGTGACCTCAGGCGGAAGTACCTTACCCTGAGAGGCGCTCTCGGAGCCCAGGCCGAGAGCCTGGGGCTGGCCGCCCAGACCCGTCTCACGGAGCATCCGGTCTTTGCCGGCGCGTCCTGCCTGATGGTCTACCTTCCGTTCCGGGGCGAGGTCCCGACGGACGAGATAGTGAGGACAGCCCTCACCGCGGGCAAGACCGTCACCGCCCCCGTGACTTCGAAACCCGAGCGGCGCCTCGTACCATACCGGTTCGGCGGCCGGGCGGGCGAGCTGAGGGAAGGCGCCTACGGCATACTCGAGCCTGATCCCGCCCGGTGCGAGCCCTTCCCCGCGAAGGAACTCGATCTGGTCGTAGTTCCGGGTGTGGCTTTCGACGCGGTGGGGGGGCGGCTCGGGTACGGAGGGGGATACTACGACCGCTTCCTCGCCCTCGAGGCTTTCCGCGCCGCGCGGGCGGCCCTTGCTTTCGACGTGCAGGTGTCTAAAGTCCCCCTTCCCCGGGGGCTCCGGGACCAACTGATGGACTACGTTTTCACCGAGGACAGACTCATCGACTGCCTTGGCGGGAGGTGATGACCGTGGCCGAGAGCGGCCTGGTCGCGGTGCTCGACTACATAAGGGCCAACCACGAGCGTTTCGTGTCCGAGCTCTCGGACCTCTGTGCCATGGAGAGCGTGTCGGCCTGGGGACGGAGTCTCGAGCAGACGGCGGAGGCGGTGGGCCAAAGCCTCGAACGAGCGGGAGCCAAGGTCTCCATCGTCAAGACCTCGGGCCAGCCCATCGTGGTGGGCAAGGCCGAGGGCGGCTCCGATCGGACCATTGTTTTCTATGATCACTACGATGTCCAGCCTCCAGACCCACTGGAGCAGTGGACGGCGCCGCCGTTCGAGCCGGCTGTCCGCGACGGGTGCCTGTTCGCCCGGGGAACGGCCGACAACAAGGGGAACCTCATGGCCCGCGTCCAGGCGGTGGAAGCCTGGAACCGCGCCGGGGGAGGCCTGCCGATCAGTGTGGTGTTCATCGTGGAAGGCGAGGAGGAGACCGGCAGTCCCCACCTCGAGGAGTTCACCCGCGAGAACGCGGCGTGGCTCGGGCGGGCGGATGGAGTCATCTGGGAGGCGGGCTACCGGGACGTCACGGGCAGGCCCACCGTCTCCCTCGGGGTGAAGGGCATCTGCTACTTGGAACTTACCGCCCGCGGCGCGTCAAGCGACCTTCACTCGTCGATGGCGACCCTTGTCCCAAACCCGGCCTGGCGCCTCACCTGGGCTCTGGCCACAATCAAGGACAAAGACGAGCGCATCCTGGTGGAGGGCTTTTACGACGCGGTGCGCGATCCGACAAGAGAAGACCTGGCGCTTCTGGAAACCATACCCGACAACTCCGCCGAGACGGCGAGCCGGCTCGGGCTGGAGGGGCTCTTGCTCAGACTCACGGGGCACCAGGCCAACCTGCGGAACTTCTTCCAGCCCACGGCTACGATTTGCGGTCTCCTATCGGGCTACACGGGTAAGGGGGAGAAGACGGTCCTGCCGTCCACCGCCATGGCCAAAGTCGATTTCCGCCTGGTTGCCGACCAGGACCCCGCCGACATAGAGAGCAAGGTGAGGGCGCACCTGGCTCGCCAAGGTTTCGACGACATCGAGGTCAGGGCCTTCGCCGGGGAACGGCCCGCCCGCACCGACCCGAAGTCGCCTTTGGTGGGTGTGATCCGCCGCGCGATGAGTCGCGTCTACGAACAAGAGCCTGTGGTATACCCGACGATGACCGGGTCTGGTCCCATGCCGCTCTTCACCGACCTCGGCCTACCCGTGGCCGGCTTCGGCGTGGGCCACGCGGGGTCCAGGGTACACGCGCCGGACGAGAACATCTCCCTTGAAGACTACCGGCTGGGCACCGAGTTGGTGGCGGCCCTTCTGGACGGGGACTCGTGGGCCGGCTAGAGCCGCTCAGAGGCATAAAGGCCGTCACCTTCGACGTGGGCAACACCCTCTTCCCGTTCAGGCGGCGTGAGATGGACGCTCTCCTCGACGCGTTCATCGCGTTCGTCGAAAGCCGCATCGGCCCTTGCGACCGGGAGCGCCTCGCGGAGCGTTACGACTCCGTGAGGCTGGGGCAGTACCGCGTCAACCTTCCGCGACTCAGAGAGAACGATCTCATCGAAAGGCTGAAGCTCACCCTGGAGACAGTGACCGAAGATGTCACACCCGAGATGCTCGGTGAGGCCGCGGAGGCGTACATCGAGGCTCTCGCCGGGGCCTTGCCGCTTCCACCCGGGCTCCCGGCACTCCTGGCCACCCTCAAGAGCCGCTTTCGCCTCGGCGTGATATCCAACTACCTCTACTCGCCCGGCACCCGGTACCTCCTGGAGTCAAAGGGCATCGCGTCGTTCTTCGACTGCGTCATCGTCTCCGCGGATTGGGCGTTCATTAAACCGCACCCCCTGCTCTTCAGGCAGGCCGCTCGGGGCCTCGGGGTCCCGGTGACCAAGATCCTTCACGTGGGCGACGACTGGGAGGCTGACATCATTGGAGCAACGGAAGCCGGCGCCAGGTGCGTCCTCTTCACCGGCTTCCGGGACGAGCCCGACCCAGCCCGTGGCGACCCCAGGGGACATCCTGAAGCGGTGCTGGACGCGCTCGAGGACCTGCTCCGTCTAGTCGGCTAACCCGTAGCCGGCAGTGCCCCGCAATGACTTTAGTTGGCAATTAATGGCCCTATTGCCACGTGGGACCAGAGGCCACTCTCCGGGTTACTTCGCAGCTAGAAGGCGCTCCGGCAATGCGCTCGTTCACCAAAGCCTCCAACAAGTTACTAGCATGGGGTCTTGGCGCGCTGAAAAACCTAAACACGCGACTAGATGGGGCAAGAACGAACACGCTCGGAACCAGGAGGAGGTGAGAAAGAGTGGGTCAAGGTCAAAGGTCCAACCGCATCCTGGTGAGGGGAGCGGAGCATGCCCTAGACCAGTTCAAGTACGAAATCGCACGGGAGATTGGTCTTACCCCCCCGCCGGACGGGTACTGGGGTGAGTACCCGACCCGCCAGTGCGGAGCAATGGGAGGTCACATGGTCCGCCGCATGATCCAGGACGCTGAACTGCGTCTTGCGGGCGGCGGTGGTCTGACCAACGTCGGAGGTTTCACCGGCGGAGGTTACGTCGGTGGCGGCTTCGGCGGAGGTTTTGCGGGCGGCGGCGTCGGTGGGTACACCACCCGGTAGCTACAGCCCAGTCAGGTAACCTACAACTGAATAGGCAGTCAGGGAGCGGCTGTATATCCAGCCGCTCCGTCGTTGAAGGGGAAATGACCAGGTAAATCTTCAAAATCGAGCCTTGGGAGCGGGCCTGAGAAAAGGTTTAATAGGGAACCGAAACTGCGCCAAGGAGAGGAGGTGACGTAATGGGTCAGGGTCAGAGGTCCAACCGGATCCTCGTCCGGGGAGCCGAGGCCGCGCTCGATCAGTTCAAGTATGAGGTCGCGCGTGAAATCGGTCTTCAGCCACCGGCCGATGGCTACTGGGGTGAGTACCCGGCCCGCCAGTGCGGAGCGATGGGCGGACACATGGTCCGGCGCATGATCCAGGACGCCGAATCGCGGCTTGCCGGCGGTGCTGGCCTGCGGACGACCGGGGGAACCACCGTCTAAACTGGCCGTCCCAGCGGCCTAGCGGAACAGGGGAGCGGCTCTCACGGAGAGCCGCTCCCCTATTGTTGCCTGGCAGTGACAAGGTATGCGGAAGCGACCTGATTTGGCAAAGCTACTTGGCTCCCTGCCTGGAGGCGACGTCGCCGAGTCTCTTGCCCAGTTCGTCCCATTCCGCCGCTATCTCTGGAGGCACGTCGCGGCGCGAACGCTTGGACATCCCAGACGCCAGGAGGTACATCTGCGCCAGCCAGTACCCCCGGAAGGCCACATTGTAGTTGATCCATACCTCGAGTTTGGTGGTGATGTTCACCTGAGGGGAGCGGACGGGTACTCTCAGCCACCCGGAGGTCACGCGCCTGGACCTCCACGTAAAAGCGGGATCTTCGGGGTTCTTGAACGTGAGGACCAGAGCCCCCCGGTACGGGCCCCTGGGAGGCTTGCGACGGCGGAAGTGGTACTCGAGTTCCTGACGGTCCGCGCCGTAACGGAGGGCCTCTTTCATGATGAGTTCCGGGGTCATCTCCCGGTTACGGCTGATATAGGGAATCATGAAGTAGATTTCTATCTCGTCTCCGAGGAAGACGTCGTCGCGCCGCATCTCGGTCAGATACGGAAAGATGCCCCTAAGAATGTCCCCGACCGCCGCGGACGGATAGCCGCGCTGCATGAGGCGGAGGAAAACCTCTTCCCAATCCTCCACTCCCAGCTGCTCCGGGGAGAGGTCCGTGATGCGGAAGTGGTCCGGCCAGGTCTCTGTGACGTGCTCGAGAGCTTTGGCTAGACCGGCATAGCGCCGGCGCACCGTACCGTCGAACCAGTTTGCCGCTAGGAAGACCTCGAGTTGGCTGAACGAGGGGACCTGGACGTGCAGGCGGTTGACAACACAGGGGCTGGACATGAACGATTCGATGAAATCGGGGACATCCCAGGCGGTGCTCACAACCTCGCCGAAGTAGCGGGGGACTCTCGAGCCTTCGGGCATCAGCCCACCTCCCAGCAGAAAGGGTACATAGCGCCAAGCCGGTTTGTCAAGGCAACCCCAGGCGGGAAAGACTAGGCCGGTGGAGGTGTCCTTGCTTGGGGCGCATGGCCCTGGCCATCCTGGCTGCCGCGATTAGCGGCGTTGCCATGGCTTTCCAAGGAGCATTCAACGCCGCCCTCGGCAAGCGAGTGGGACTCCTCGGCACCAGTGTCGCCGTTCACGTTACCGGGGCAACTCTCACGGCCGCGGTCATCGCCACGTTCTTTCTCTTTGGCCGGCGAGCATGGCCGGGCGCTCCTGACCTCTCGGGGATCCCGTGGTACGCCTACGCCGGCGGGGTTTTGAGCGTGCTCATCATCTCGGGTGTGGCCTTCGCCTTTCCGGTGACCGGCGCCGGTCTCGGGGTATCCACTATCGTCACGGCCCAGCTGGCGGCCGCCGTTGTTCTGGACCATTTCGCGCTGTTCGGGATGGAAAGAAACCCAGCGACAGGATTGCGCATTCTGGGCGTGATCCTCCTCGTCGTCGGCACACGCCTGGTCGCCAGGTAGGACGGCCCCCGCGTTCCGGCCCGTCACCAACTCATCTCTCTCTGCTACTTCGACACGGTTTGGCACACTCCCCAGCCGTATTTCGAGGGCCTGCGCCAAGGTCTTTGCTTTCGGGGTTGCAGGAACCTGGAAGGCATAGTAGAATGAGGTCGCGGTGGGCTGTAGTGGGATGGAGTGGGACAAAGACGAGCCTCTACGGTAGGCACACCCACGCCATAGACGCAAAGGGCCGGGTCAGCCTGCCGGCCAAGTTCCGGGCCGAGCTGGGCGAGAGGGTCGTTGTTTCCGAGGGTTTCGACCGGTGTCTCTACGTCCATGCGGTCGAGAACTTCGAGGCCCTGGTCGAGAAGCTCAACACATTGTCCCTCGGTAAGAAGGAAGCGCGCGACCTCACGCGCGGACTTCTCAGCGGGGCGCACGACGCCGAGGTGGATACGCACGGCCGTATCCTCCTCCCGCCGGATCTCAGGGAATACGCGGGCCTCGAGCGAGAGGTGGTCATCGTGGGGGTGTCTACTCGCGTCGAGATCTGGGACCGGCAGGCGTACGAGGAGTTCCACAGACGCGTCAAGGATGAGCTTGACAGTATCGGGGAGCGACTGGTCGACGCGGGCTTGTAACGCCGACCGCCCGCTCCCGCTGCAGTCCGGGGCTAGGCCCAAGTTACTTGACAACCTTTGGAGTCGGGAGTACCCCGCTCCTGGCTCGAAGTTGCTGCTCCCCGATGCGTGGCAAGGGGCCGTCCGGAAACCGGAAGGTCATGCCTGGCCACGCCCCTTTTAGAGCAAGCTGTTGCCCGGGAGGGCGAACGGCATGACATACGGGCACCGGCCGGTGATGCTCGACGAAGTTGCGCGGCTCATCGACGCCGGGCCCGGCGCGACCTACGTCGACGCCACCGTGGGGTACGGCGGACACGCCGAGAGGTTGGCGGAGCTGGCCGGCCTCTCCGGCCGGGTCATCGGCATCGACAGAGACGCCCAGGCCTTGGAGGCGGCTCGCCGGCGGCTCTCCGGGTTCGGAGGCGTGGTGACCCTGGTGCGCCGCCGGTTCTCGGAGATCGACGCGGTGGCCCGCGAAGAGGGCGTCACCAGGGTCGACGGGGTTCTGTTCGACCTGGGCGTATCGTCGCCCCAGCTTAGCAGCGACGAACGCGGCTTCTCTTTCCGCGGCTCATCGCGGCTGGACATGCGAATGGACCCGAGTCAGGGCCCTACCGCGGGTGAGCTTGTCAACGAGTTGGATGAAGCCGAGTTGAGCCGCATCCTCCGTGAGTTCGGGGAGGAGAAGTGGGCTTCCCGCATAGCCAGTTTCATCGTGGAGGCCCGCCGGCGCGAGGTCATTGACAGCACCGAGAGACTCGTTGAGATTATCAAGGCCGCGGTTCCGGCGTCGGCGCGGCGAGGTGACCAGCACCCCGGTCGCCGGGTCTTCCAGGCCCTGCGCATCGCGGTAAACGATGAGTTGAGCGAACTTCGGACCGCGCTGGAGAAGGTCCCGAAGCTCTTGCGGGGCGGAGGGCGCGTGGTGGTCATCTCGTACCACTCGCTCGAGGACCGCATCGTCAAAAGCGGGTTTCGCCAGGCGGAGCGCGGCTGCCGGTGCCCGCCCGACTTCCCGGAATGCCGGTGTGGCGGTAGGCCCACGCTGCGGGTGCTCACGAAACGGCCGGTCGTGCCGGAGCCGTCGGAAGTCGCCGGGAACCCGAGGGCGCGGAGCGCCAGACTTAGGGCGGCCGAGAAAGTCGAAGTTGAGGGGCCATAGCCCGGACGTTCCCGGGGCATTGCCCTGAGAGGCGGTGAATACCGTGTTGAAGGTCACGTCGCCACGCGCGGCCGGCCAGTCCAGGCGGCATGTGTCGCCGGACGGCCCGCGCAGCCGCTGGGGTCGGGGGCTGACCCCGTACAGAGCGACCGGCAAGGTCGCGAGGACGGGACAGGTCGCGTTTCCCGCCGTCAAGCTGGGAATTGGGCCAAGGCCTGTGCCCGCGCAGCTTGCGGTGGCCGCCGCGGGGCATCGCGCGGGGTCGGACGGTGACGAGCGCCGCCGGGTCGGATTGAGGTCGTACTTGATTTACCTAGCAGTCGCGTTCCTCCTGGCAATGGCCCTGTCCTGGAGCTACGCGGCGACAGCGACTCTAGGCTACCGCATCGACGAGCTGAAGAACGAGATCGCCTCGCTCGAGAGCGAGCGGGAGAGGCTCACTTACGAACTTGCCGCCTGCCGCTCGATGGCTAACATCGAGCGGCAGGCGACGACCCGGCTGGGGATGGTCCGCCCGGAATACGTTCGGGCCGGTTCGGTTGCCGCTGCCGTCGATCCGGTCGGTTCGGGCACTGCCGGTGACCGCGAGAGCTCAGTGGCACGCGTGATCCGCCTCACCTCCGCGGGCAGCGCCCGAGGCCAGCAAGAGTTGGCCCTGGCTGCGGTGGGAACAAGCGGCGGTCGCGGCGCCCTGGGTTCGTTGTGGGACCGGTTCTTCCGTTGGCTCACGGGCACCTCACAGGCCGACAACCTCGGCTGGCAGTAGCGGGTCCGGTTTCCGGGCGCACTCCGAAGGCGGGGATTTGGCTTGGCGACACAGCCCGGGATAGGACTTCGCCGGCGTGTTTTCTTCCTGCTTGCCTTCTGCGTGGTCTTCTCGCTCGTCCTCGTGGGACGTCTCGCCCACCTGCAGTTCGTCCGTGGGGCCGAATTGCGCGAGAAGGCGTTCAACGTGCGTGTTCGCCCCGTCCCCATAGAGGCGCGCAGAGGCGTCATCTACGACCGGATGGGGAGGGAACTAGCGGTCAGCGTCAACGTAGACTCGATATTCGCGGTCCCGTCCGAGGTCGACGACCCTCCGGCCACGGCCCAGAGACTCGCCGAGGCCCTAGACCTGGACTACGAGTGGGTGCTGGGGCGCCTCATCATGAACGAGTCGTTCGTCTGGATCAGCCGCAAGGTCTCGGATGAGGTTTCCCAGGTGGTCAAGATGATGGGGCTCTCCGGGATAGGCTTCACCCAGGAGAGCCGGCGAGTCTACCCCAAAGGGTCGCTCGCCGCCCACGTCCTGGGCTTCGCCGGCATCGACAGCCAAGGGCTGGGTGGTGTGGAGTACAGCTACGACAGGCAGTTGCGCGGCACTCCCGGGTCCATCGTCATCGAGTACGACGCCATCGGGCACCAGATCCCACAGGCGATGCACCGCTACTTCCCGCCGACTGACGGGCAGGTCCTGGTCCTGACCATCGATGAAGTCATCCAGAGCATGGTCGAGCGCGAACTTGACCAGATCATGCTTACCAACCAGCCCAAGCACGCGACCATCCTGGTCATGGACCCCGACAACGGCGAAATCCTGGCCCTCGGATGCCGCCCGAGCTTCGACCCGAACCATTTCGCCGACTATCCCGAGGCTTCGTGGCGCAACTTCGCCGTCAGCGACACTTACCACCCCGGTTCGACCTTCAAGCCGGTGACCGCTGCCGCCGCCGTAGAGGCGGGGGTAGTGTCCTGGGACGACCACTTCGCGTGCGGCGGCAGCATAGGAGTCGAGGACAGACGCGTCAACTGCCACCGGCGCGGGGGTCACGGCTCCCTCGACCTGACCGGGGTCATCGAATACTCCTGCAACGTCGGTTTCGTCCAGATAGGCCTTAGGCTGGGAATCCCGGGGTTTTACGAGTACTGGCACGCTCTGGGCCTCGACTCTGCCACAGGCATCGACCTTCCGGGTGAGGCGGTCAGTCTTCTGATGCCGGAGAAGGATTGCCGGCCGATAGACCTTGCGGTCATGTCCTTCGGCCAGACTCTGACGGTGACACCCCTCGAGCTGGCCAGGGCCATGGCCGCTATATGCAACGGCGGTTACCTTGTGACACCCCACGTGGGCAAGGAGCTCCGGAGCCCCGACGGCAAGGTCGCCGCTCCCCTGGAATGGCCCCGAGGTCAGCAGGTGCTGTCCACCGAGACGTCGCGGGAAGTCAGCCGGGCCATGGAGGCCGTCGTCAGGATCGGCACGGGTAAGGCGGCCTACATGCCCGGATACCGGCTCGCCGGCAAGACGGGGACCTCCCAGAAGACGGTCGGGGGCGTCGTCTCGTCCAGCGCTTTCGTCTCGTCTTTCTGCGGGTTCGGGCCGGCGGAGGACCCCGAGGTGCTCATCCTGGTGGTCGTGGACGAACCCCAAGGGGCTTACTACGGAAGCCAGGTCGCCGCCCCGCCGTTCGGCCGCCTAATGCGCGATATCTACCGCTACCTCGAGATCCCGCTCGTCTATTCGGCGGAAGAGGAAGAGGAAAGGGTCGAAAGGGAGAGCCGGGCCCCTAGCGAAGTGACCGTGCCAGGCGTTATCGGCCGGCCGCTCGGTGAGGCTTTGGCCCTGCTCCAGGAGGCCGGACTCAGGGCGGAGGTGTCGGGAGGAGACGGGGACGTTGCCGCCCAGACTCCCGGACCCAACGCCAGCGTCCCGCCCGGAACCCTGGTTCTGCTCGAAGTGGTTCCGGGAGGACCTTCACGTGACCTCGTGGTGGTGCCGGACGTCACCGGCAGGAGCATGGCCGAGGCCGCCCTGCTCCTGGAGAAGGCCGGTCTCCTCCTGACCGTGGAGGGTAGCGGGATGGCCGCCGCGCAGAACCCCACGGCGGGGACAGCCGTGGCGCCGGGGACCGCCGTCCGGGTGGTCTTCGAACCACCCGCCTCCGAGGGCGCCCCGCCCTAGAGTGGCATGTACTGCCATCCTGGCGAGAAGGATAGAACGGGAAGAAGGGGTCCTCATCAGGTTCAGCGACCTAGTCAGAGGTCTCCGCGTAGAAGCCATGGAGGGCGACCCGGGGGTCGAGGTGACCGGGGTCGCCTATGACTCGCGGCGAGTGACGCCGGGAGACGCCTTCTTTTGCGTCCGGGGCTACATCCACGATGGTCACGATTTCATCCCCGACGCGGTGGCTCAAGGCGCGGTGGCCCTGGTGGTAGAGGGCCGGGAAGGGCTGGCGGAGGCCAGGGCCTGGCTCTCGCCCGGGCGTGCCGCCGCGATCGCCGCGGTGCCCGGGATGCGGCCCGCCATGGGCCTCGCCGCGGCCAACTTCTTCGACCATCCCTCGCGGAGGCTCCGGGTCATCGGGGTGACCGGCACCAACGGCAAGACTACGACGACACACCTTGTCCGGGAACTGCTCGTAGCCAACGGGTGCACCTGCGGTCTCATCGGCACCGTTCACAATGTGGTGGGTGGGGAGAGCCTGCCCGCCGGGCGGACCACGCCCGAGGCATTCGACCTCCAGGACCTTGCTCTGAGAATGGTCCGCGCGGGGGACCGCTTCCTCAGCATGGAGGTCGGCTCTCACGCTCTCGCCCTCGACAGGGTGACCGGGTTCGACTTCAACATCGCGGTCTTCACGAACCTCAGCCAGGACCACCTGGATTTCCACAAAGACCTCGAGAGCTACTTCCTCGCCAAGGCCAGGCTTTTCGAGAACCTGGGCCGGAACGGCCGGGGCGCGTCCGGCGCGACACGAGGCATTGGCGGGGACGACACCAAGGCCGCCATTCTGAACGCTGAAGATCCCGCCTCCGGGCGGCTGGCTTCCATTGCCACCGCCCCGGTCGTCACATACGGCACCGATTCCAGTTCGGCAGACGTCAGGGCCGCGCGGATACGCCTCGAGCCGTCGAGGGCGGTCTTTTTCCTGGTCGTCAGCGAGGCTCTCGGTGGGTCGTTCCCGTGGGTGCCCGCGTACGAGGGCGAAGTGGTCCTGTCCATGACCGGGAGGCACAACGTGGCCAATGCCCTGGCCGCGCTGACATCCGTGCTCGTCGAGGGGGTCAGCCCCGAGGGAGCGGTGGCCGCCCTGGCGGGAGTCAAAGGCGCGGCCGGCCGGTTCGAGACAGTGGACGCCGGGCAGGACTTCATGGCCGTCGTGGACTACGCGCACACCCCGGACGGCCTGGAGAACGTCCTGGGGGCCGCCAGGGCTCTCAAGCCAAGGCGGGTCATCACGGTGTTCGGGTGCGGCGGCGACCGCGACAAGACGAAGAGACCGCTCATGGGGGAGGTCGTCGCCCGCCTCTCGGATCTGTGCGTCGTGACGTCGGACAACCCCCGCAGCGAGCGACCCGAGGCCATAATCGACGACATCCGGCCGGGGCTGGCGAAGGCCGGCCGTAGGGAGAACTCGGACTACTTCATTGAGCCGGACCGGGCCAAGGCCATAGACCTGGCCGTACGCGCGGCCGGGCCCGGGGACCTCGTTCTCGTGGCCGGCAAGGGTCACGAGACCTACCAGATGTTCGCCGACCGGACCATCCACTTCGACGACCGCGAGGTCCTGCGCGACTGCATCGCCCGAACCCTGAGGGCGAGAGAGGGGGGACCCGGGGGTGTCTGAGACCCGAGCCCGCACGTCGCCGGGTCGCCCCCTGTTCACCGTCGCCGAGGTCGGCCGGTTGACGGGCGCCGAGGTGGTCGGCCAGCGGGAGCCCGCCGGGACTCGCGCGGGTGACCTTGTGCTCACCGGCGTCGAAGTCGACTCCCGGCTCGTTCGTGGAGGGGACCTGTTCTGCGCGCTGCCCGGTGAGAGGGTCGACGGGCACGCTTTCGTCGGGGCGGCCTTCGACCGCGGTGCCCTGGCTGCTCTGGTCAGCCGCGACCCGCCCACCCCGGTCGGGCCCGGCCGCGTCCTTCTCCGGGTTCCGGACGTGCTTACCGCTCTGGGCCGGCTGGCCCGGTACCACCGGGACCGCTACTCCCTGCCGGTGATAGGCGTCACCGGGAGCGTGGGGAAGACGACGACCAAGGACCTGGTCGCCTCCGCTTTGGGGGCGACAAAGCGTGTTCTCAAGAACCAGGGGAACCTGAACACTGATATCGGGCTGCCTCTCACGGTGTTCGAACTCGGACCCGAGCACGAGATTGCCTGCCTGGAGATGGGCATGAGGGGGCCGGGGGAGATAACCCGGCTCGCGCTGATCGCCCGGCCCGACATCGGCATCCTGACCAATATCGGCCCCGTTCACATGGAGTTGCTCGGCTCGCTCGAGGCAATCGCCGCGGCCAAGGAGGAGCTACTCGAGAGCCTTCCCCGGAACGGGTCGGCGGTCATGAACGCGGACGACCCTCTTGTCGCGGGTATGGCCGACCGGCACCGGGGCCGGCTCGGGCGCGTGGTGACCTACGGCCTGGACGTCCCGGCCGACATCACCGCCACCGATATCGACGGGAAGGACTCCGCCGGGGTACGGTTCCGCGGCGTCCTGCCGCAGGGGTCAGGCCTCGGAGAAGGGGACCTCGGGTTCTTCTCGGTTCCCCTGGCGGGACGCCACATAGTCTCCAACGCCCTGGCCGCCGTGGCCACGGCCCTTCTTGTGGGGCTTGGCGCCGACGACATCCGCCGAGGTCTCATGCGTCCGGACCTGAGCGCTATGCGCCAGGAGACTTTCACGGCGGGTGGGGTCCTCGTCATCAACGATGCCTACAACGCCGGGCCGGCCTCCATGGCGGCGGCGGTCAAGCTGCTGGAGGACACCCGTTCTCGGCGCGGCGGGAGGGCCGTGGCCGTCCTCGGGGACATGCTCGAACTGGGGGACCTCAGCGAGCCCGCTCACAGGGAGCTCGGACGGGCCGTCACGGCCGCGGGCATCGACTACCTGGTCACAGTGGGACCTCGTTCTCGCGACACCGCCACCGAGGCCGTGCTCTTTGGGTTCGATTCCGCCCGGGTCACCCATTTCGACGGCGAGCGAGCCGTGGAAGACGCCGCCCGCGCGGTCCTCGGCCTGGTGCGCGAGGGCGACGTAGTCCTTGTCAAGGCCTCCCGCGGGATGAAGCTCGAGCGAGTCGCCCAACGCTTGGCTACGGCCTTGAGGGACCGCGGGACGGGTGGCGACGGCCCATGACGCCCCTCGAACTCGTCGCGCTGTGGGGCTTCGTGGTGGCTTTCCTCGGAGTGGCCATCATGGGAGTTCCGGCGGTCGGGCTCCTGACGAAGCTCCGCTTCGGCCAGACCGTGAGGAGTGATGGGCCGTCCAGCCACCTGTTCAAGAGCGGGACTCCCACGATGGGCGGCCTCATTTTCGTCCCGGCCATCGCCGCGATCGCGCCGGTCCTCACTGGAGCCGACCCCCGGGTTCTCATCGCCCTGGCCGTGACCGTCGGTCACGCCCTCCTCGGGCTGGCGGACGACTTCATCAAGGTGGCCCTTCACAGGCCTCTCGGCCTCAAGGCCCGCTACAAGCTTGCCGGGCAGTCACTCCTCGCGGTCCTCCTGGGCTGGGGAGCCACCAGCTACCTCGATCTCGGGACGGCCGTGGCCGTGCCGTTCACTCACTTCGCCGTGGACCTTGGGGTTCTCTACATTCCCTTCGTCATATTCCTTGTGTTGGGCTGCGCCAACTCCGTGAACCTCACGGACGGCGCCGACGGGTTGGCCGCCGGCTCGGTGTTGGCCAGTTCCGCGGCGTACGGTGTTGTGGCGTTGTCGCTAGGACTGGGAGGCCTGGCCGTGTTCGGCTTCGTTGTCGCCGGGGCCTGCCTCGGCTTCCTGGTGCACAACCACCATCCGGCCAGGGTCATAATGGGCGACACGGGGTCGTTGGCCCTTGGCGGGGCGCTGGTGTCCCTGGCCGTTCTCACCCGGACCGAGCTGTGGCTGGTCATCATAGGGGGGCTCTACCTGGCCGAAGCCTTGTCGGTCATCATCCAGGTGACCTACTTCCGGCGGACGCGGCGGCGGGTCTTCAGGATGGCGCCGCTGCACCACCACTTCGAGGTCTCGGGCTGGCCGGAGACCAGGGTCGTCGTGGTGTTCTGGCTCGTCAACCTCGGCCTGGCGGCTCTGGGCCTCTGGGGGGTGGGCTTGCTGTGAGCCGGAGGCCGCCGGACTACGCCATCATCGGTACCGTTCTGACTCTCCTCGCCGTTGGCCTGGTCATGGTCTTCAGCTCAAGCTCGGTTCGGGCCCTGGGCGAGACGCAAGACGCGTATCACTACCTCAAGAGGCAGCTCGCCTGGGCCATTCTCGGGCTCGGAGCCATGTTCGCCGTAATGAGGGTGGACTACTGGGAGGTCCGCAAACACGCGCGATTGTTCTTTCTGCTCACCCTTCTGACGCTCATCCTGGTCCTAATCCCCGGGGTCGGGTTGACGGCCGGCGGGGCCCGGCGCTGGCTCGGTTTCGGCGCCATGCGGTTCCAGCCGTCGGAGTTGATGAAACTCGCCATCGTCGTGTACATGGCTTGGGCCCTGTCACGCGCGTCCGGGCGGATCCACGACTTCGCGAGAGGGGTTCTCCCCTATGTCGTGCTCCTCGGGCTGGTCTTCTTCCTCGTCCTGCAGCAGCCCGACCTGGGAACCGCGGTCGCGATCGGCGGCACCGTGATCGTCATGATCTTTGCGGCCGGCGCGAGGGTGGCTCATCTCATCTACCTGGGCCTTGCCGCCGTGCCGGTCCTGATTTACGCGGTGGTGGGCGCCGAGTACCGGATGAGCCGTTGGCTGGCTTTTGTCGACCCGTTCGCCGACCCCCAAGGGAGCGGCTTTCACATCATTCAGGCCCTCTACGCCTTGGGTTCCGGGGGTCTGTTCGGGTTGGGGCTCGGGAACAGCCGCCAGAAATTCTTCTACCTGCCGGCAGAGCACACGGACTTCATCTTCGCGATCCTGGGCGAGGAGCTGGGCTTCGTTGGAGGAGTGTTCGTCATCGGTCTCTTCCTGATCCTTGCCTGGCGGGGGTTCAACGTGGCCATGTCCGCTCCGGACTCCTTTTCGTCGCTCGTGGCGACGGGCGTGACGAGCATGGTGGTCTTCCAGGCCTTGCTCAACATCGGCGTGGTGTCGGGCATCCTGCCCATCACGGGCGTGCCGCTGCCCCTTGTCAGCTTCGGCGGCTCGTCGCTGGTGCCCACTCTGGCCGGTATCGGGATACTGCTCAACATATCGCGTCACAGGAGAGTGGCCTAGCGCGCCTCAGTCCATAGGGGTCAGGGGTGGGGGGAGACCTCGCCCCTGAGAGAGAACTGGACGAGGCGGGGAGCATTGGGGGAGTCAAGCCGTGCGCCTACTCGTTACGGGTGGCGGTACGGGGGGTCACATCTATCCGGCGATCGCCGTCGCCAGAGCCGTCCTAGAGTCCGAGCCCGGCGCGGACGTCCTCTACGTGGGCACGGTGAACGGGCTTGAAGCGGACATCGTCCCCAAGGAGGGACTGCCCTTCAGGACCATTCCATCCAGGGGGATGGTCGGCGGAGGCCTGATCCGGGCCCCTGGGACGGTCTGGGTCGCGGCCCGCGGAGTGCTGGCCGCGCTCCGCGTCATCCGGTGGTTCGATCCCGATGTGGCCCTGGGCACGGGAGGCTATGTGGCCGGACCAGTCTCGCTGGCGGCGGCCCTGCGAAGGGTGCCCTTGGTGCTCCATGAGCAGAACGCGTTCCCCGGAGTGACCAACCGCGTTGCTGCTAGGTGGGCGGCGGCGGTGGCCGTTCCGTACGCCGAAGCTCGACGCTACTTCCCTTCGCGGACACGAGTGGTCGTGACCGGCAACCCCATCCGGCGCTCTGTTGTCGAACTCACTTCCGAAGAGGGCCGCCGGATACTCGGATTGCCGGCCGGGAAGGCCGAGCCAAGGTTCGTGGTCTACCTGGTCGGTGGGAGCCGCGGCGCCGAGGCTCTCAATGACGCGGCCGTCCGGGCCCTCCCGGGGCTGATGGACATTCCCGGAATCCACGCCATCTTCGCCACCGGCAGCCGCTACTACGCGTCGGCGGCCGAGGCCCTCGCCAGCCAGGGCATAGGGCTGGAGCCCGGCGGAAAGATTACCCTTGTGCCCTACCTCGAGAGAGCCGATGCGGCTATCGCGGTGGCGGACGTCGTGGTGACACGGGCCGGCGGGACCACCCTGGCGGAGATCACCGCCCGGGGGGTGCCCGCCGTTATCGTGCCCTCGCCGAACGTGACCCACAATCACCAGGTGTATAACGCCCGGGTCTTGGAGAAGGCCGGGGCGGCGCGGGTGATACTCGAACAGGACCTCTCCGGGCCCGTGCTCGAGGCGGCAGTGCGCGAACTCTGGCAAGACGAGGCCTTACGAAAGAACATGAGCCGCGCTAGCCTCCGGCTCGGCCGGCCGGAGGCGGCGGACGATATCGCCGGGCTGGTCATGCAGGCGGCCAGGCGCCGGCCGCGCGGGTCGCGACGCGGCCGGGGGCCCGTCGCTCGGCGCGGGTTAACCGCGACACGAAAGACCAAATAGTATGGGTTTGCCGTCTGACGGGGTCGAGACCTCCGCCCGGTTCGAGCGGAGCGGCGACCGGCCCGTCGCGGGGGGAGCCGACTAGTGCTGGAGCTTGGAGGCAAGCGTCTGGAGCGCGTTCATTTCGTGGGCATCGGCGGCGCCGGGATGAGCGCCATCGCCCACGTCGCCCTCGAATTGGGGACCAGAGTCTCGGGGACGGACCTGGTCGTCTCCGAGACCACGAGGCGGCTCGCGGCGAAAGGGGCCTCGATCACCCAGGGACATTCCGCCTCCAATCTCGATACCCCGGACGCCGTGGTCGTGTCCACGGCCATCGCCCCGGATAACCCGGAGGTCGTGGAGGCCACGCGGCGGGGTATCCCCGTACTCCACAGGGCCCAGATGCTGGCCATCATCATGGAACGGAAGAAGGGCATCGCGGTCTCGGGCACCCACGGGAAGACGACGACCACATCGATGCTTGCGGTCGTGTTCAAGCGGCTGGGCCTCGACCCGACGTGGCTCGTGGGTGGTGAGGTGCTTGACCTCGGCTCGGGAGCGGGCTATGGCGAGGGGGACTACCTCATCGCCGAGGCTGACGAGAGTGACGCTTCGTTCCTCGAACTCCGTCCCTATGTCGCCCTGGCGACCAACATCGACGACGACCACCTCGACCACTACGGGAGTTTGAGCCAAATCGTCCAGGCCTTCGAAACCTTCCTTAGGCGGACCCGCGAAGGCGGGTTTCCCGTGGTCTGCGTCGACAATCCCGACCTCGCCGCCATCGCGCGTCGCCTCGAGGGGAGGCTTGTCACCTACTCCGGCCCGGTGACCGCGCCGGGCCTGCCCGCGGGCCTGGAACAGGCCGTGAGACCGGCCGGCGGCCGGTCAGGGGAGACGGTTCGCTATCGGGTATCGGGCTACTCGCCCCGTTCGTGGGGAGCTCAATTCTCGGTGGAAAGATCGGGGACCCCAATCGGGGAGTTCACGCTGAACGTGCCCGGACCCCACAACGTCTCCAACGCTACGGCGGTGATCGCGACCGCCGTCGAACTCGGGCTCGACGCCAGAGAAGTCGCGCCCGCTCTGGCGACCTTCAGCGGCGCCGGCAGGCGGCTTGAGAGGATGGGGCGCGTCCGGGACGTCGAAGTCGTGGACGACTACGCCCACCACCCGACGGAAGTGGCGGCCACGCTGAGTACTGTGCGGAGCCTGGTTCCGTCCAGTCGACTGGTCGTCGTCTTCCAGCCCCACCGCTTCTCTCGGACCCGGGCCCTCTACTCCGCGTTCGGGCGGGCGTTCCCTGACGCCGACGTCGTGGTGTTCACCGACATCTACCCGGCTGGTGAGCGGCCGGTCCCGGGCGTGACCGGTGAGCTGCTCTACAACCACTTCTCGGCCAGGCCCGGGCAAGAGGTCACCTACATCCCCGCGCTGGCTGACGTCGCCCCCTACCTCGCCGAAAGGCTGCGCCCCGGTGACCTCGTGATGACCATGGGCGCGGGGAACGTGCGGCAAGTCGGCCCGCAGCTACTTGCTCTGCTCGACGGCCTCCGGTCGACCCGTCCGGAGAACGTGCCTCACTAGGCCTCCGTAACCGGCTTCCCCCTCCGCGCGTAAGATGGTCCGCGCCATCCGCCCGCGGACCGGGTCTTGGGGACCCCTCCCAAAGGCGGCCCCGAAACCCCCGGCGCGGGCCGGGCACGACCGGCGCTTGGAGGCCGGACCAGTTCATGAGATCCTTCATAATCGAGGGCGGCCGCCGTCTCGAGGGCGAGATACGCGCATCGGGGGCGAAGAACGCGATCCTGCCCATCATGGCCGCTACGCTTCTCACGCGGGAGGAGTGCGTCATCCACGACGTCCCGGACCTCCTCGACGTCGGAACCATGGCCGACATCCTTACCGGCCTGGGGGCGAAGGTGAGGTTCGGACGCGACGGCGCAGGTCGCCGGAGGTACGTCCGGATATCCGCTAACAGCCTGACCGGGTGCGAGGTTTCGGCCGAGCTGATGGGCGACATGCGTTCGTCCATCGTCGTGATGGGGCCGCTCCTGGCGAGGCTCGGAAAGGCGCGCGTCTCGCGGCCCGGCGGCTGCTCCCTGGGGCCGCGGCCGATCAACTTCCACCTGCGAGGATTCGAGACGCTGGGCACCCGGATCCGCGAGAGCCATGGGTTTGTCGACGCCGAGACTCCCGGGTTGGTGGGCCGTGAGATAACCCTCGATTTCCCGAGTGTCACCACAACCGAGAACCTGATAATGGCCGCTATCCACGCCGACGGTAGGACTGTCATTCGCAACGCGGCCAGGGAGCCTGAGGTCGTGGATCTCCAGAACTTCCTCATCGCCATGGGGGGCCGGGTCGACGGCGCCGGATCGGACACTGTCACCGTGACGGGGGGAAAGAGACTCCACGGCGCCGAGCACACGGTCATCCCGGACCGCATCGAGATTGGTACCTACCTGGCTGCCGCGGCCATCACCTCGGGGGACGTCAGGGTCACCAACGTCGTGCCCCAACACCTGGACGCCGTCACGGCGAAGCTCCGGGAGGCCGGGGTGGCCCTCGAGCAGGGGAACGACCACATCAGGGTTCTTCCCGGGACCAGGCTCAAGCCCGTCGATGTCAAGACCATGCCCTATCCCGGCTATCCGACCGACCTCGGCCCGCCGGTCATGTCCATGATGTGTTTTGCTGAAGGCACAAGCCTGATAACCGAGAACATCTTCGAGAAACGCTTCGCCCACGCCGAGGAACTCAGCCGCATGGGCGGATCGGTCGAGGTCCTCAGCCGGCTGGCGGTGGTCAGGGGCACGGGCAGGCTCTCGGGGGCCAGGGTGCGGGCCCCCGATTTGAGAGCGGGCGCCGCTCTAGTCCTGGCCGGGCTCGGCGCGGACGGGACCACTACGGTCGACCACGCGCACCACATCGAACGCGGGTACGAGCACATGGACGACAAGCTCGGGCACCTGGGGGCCTTTGTCCGCAAGGTGGAGAACTAGCGATCAGGTTAGCTTGGGGATAAGCGGGACAGGCCCCGGGGAGGGAGAACGACCTGGCCGGAAAGCGGCGTGGCCCGCGAGGCCCACTTACAGGGAGAGTGCTGCCCGGCGGCCGGCGACCGGGGGAACGCCCGGCCGCGGGCCCATCTTCACGGCTATCCCCGCGTCCGGCCACCCGTCCGTCCTCCCGCGCTTCCACCCGCCTGCCATCGCGCCTCCCTCGTCCGTCCTCGCGGTCTGCCCCTCGTCCTCGCGAGGCGGAAGCACCAGAGAGCAGGCGAGGTCGTTCGAGGGGTCAGGAGGGGCCGTCCTTCGACTTCACCCGGGCGCGCCGCCTGATTAGCCTCTTGTCCCTCGTCATCGTCATCGCCCTGGGAGCGAGCCTCTTCCTCACCTCGACGGCCTTCGGAATCCGCGACATCGTCGTGGTCGGGTCGGTGCGCCTGACCTCACCGGAAATCGTGGAGCTGACGGGCGTCGAATTGGGGACGAACCTTCTCAAGATACCGACGGGCAAGGTCCGGGACCGGCTCCTGGCCTGTCCCGTGATCGCCGAGGCCACGGTCAGCCGGAAGTTCCCTTCGAGTCTCATCATCCGGGTATCGGAGAGGCACGGTGTGGCCCTCCTCCCCGCTAGTGGCCGGTTCCTGGAGCTGGATTCCTCGGGGCTGTGCATCGCGGAGCACCAATACGTCAGCGCGCTCGGGCTACCCTTAGTGTCCGGAATCGTGCTGGAGGAACTGGCCCCGGGGACCCGGCCGGCCGACGAGCGACTGGCCGGCGTTCTCCTGTGCGCGGACGCTCTGGGGGTCGCCGGTAGGCTCCAAGTCGCGGAGATACACATCGGGGACGCGGGCGAGTTGCTGCTCTACACGCGCGAGGGCACTCCCGTCTACCTTGGGCCGCCCGACGACCTCGAAGACAAGATAGTCGCCCTGCTCGGGATACTGCTGGACCTCGAGGAGTCCGGCATAGAGGCGACGTACATCGACGTTCGCTACCCGCGCTACCCGGTCGTGGGTTCGCCGGACGCTCCCGCCCCTCCCCAGGGCTGGATCGACCCCGACATATACGTCATCTTCGGTGAACCCTAGCCGGGGCGCTGCTCGGAGAACCTCTCCCTTTCCATGGGTTCGCCGGCGGCACTCCTCCACCGACCGGCTCCCGGCCTCGCTCAGTACCCGGACCCCCGTCTCGCCGACCTCCTCGTAGACATAACGGGAGAAGGGAAAGCCTGCACCCCAGAGAACATACCACCAGCCGAGGAAGGGGGAGGGCCGTTTGCCAGGGGCGAGAGGTAAGCAAGAGGTAATCGCGGCACTCGACATAGGTTCTACGAAGGTCTGCGCCCTGGTGGCCCAACTCTCCGACGACATGGAGGTTGACATAACCGGATACGGCGTAGCGCCGTCCTACGGGATGCGGCGCGGCGCGGTGGTCGATGTTGAGGGCACGGTCCGAGCCATCCGCGAAGCGATCCAGAAGGCGGAGGACATGGCCCAGGCGCGCGTCCACAGCGTCACTCTCAGTGTGGCCGGGACACACGTCCAGTCCTTCAACAACCGCGGCGTCATCGGTATCACCCGAGAAGACCGCGAGATCACCGAGGAAGACGTGGAAAGGGCTCTGGAAGCGGCCCGCGTGCTGAGCATCCCGCCGGACCGAGAGATCATTCAGGTCGTTCCCCGCGAGTTCATCGTGGACGGTGCCGACGGCATCCGGTATCCGGTCGGGATGGTCGGCAACCGCCTCGAGGTGGAGGCCAACATCGTGACCGGCTCCACCACCTCGGTGGAGAACATCTCCAGGTGCGTGTCCAAGGCCGGTCTAGAGGTTGACGCCATAATCCTGGCGGGGCTGGCGTCGGGTGAAGCGGTGCTGCACGAGGCGGAGAAGGAACTCGGGGTCGCCGTGGCCGACATCGGAGGCGGCACTACGGATGTCGGCATCTTCGACTTCTGCGGCCTCTGGTACGCCGGGGTGATCCCGGTCGGTGGGGACTACATAACCAACGACCTCGCCGTCGGTCTCCGGACGCCCCTCGCGCAAGCGGAGAAGGTGAAGATCCAGGACGGCGTCGCCTTGGCGGACATGGCCAACCCGGAGGAATTCGCAGAGGTTCCGGACGTGGGTGGGAGCCGGACCCACAGGGTGAGCCGCAGGTCCATAGCCGAGATAATCCAGCCTCGGGTGGAGGAGCTGTTCGTTCTCATCATGAAGGAGATTGCCCGCTCGGGGCGGGAAGGCATGCTGCCCGGCGGGATCGTCGTCACCGGCGGCACCGCGGCCCTGAGGGGCCTCCCGGAGGTAGGCCAGGAAGAGACCGGTCTCCCGGTGCGGGTCGGGCTTCCCGAGGGACAAGGCGGGCTCACGGAACTAGTCCGGGACCCGTCCATGGCCTGCGCGGTCGGGCTCATCAGGTGCGCGGCCCAGAACCTGTCCGCCGGGCACGGCGACGGCCAGGTCGAGAGCGGGCTGCCCGGGCTGTTCGGCGGCTTTCTGGCCAAACTGAGAGGCTGGATCAAGCAGTCCTACTAGCGGCTGGTCCTGCCGGATGGAGCACCGACACGAGAGGCGGGCAGCGGTGGGGAAGAGGAGGGGAGAGACGAGTGGTTCCGGACGGCCTGTTGGCCCTTGACCTGGAGGTCGAGCATTTCGCCCTGATCAAGGTGATCGGTGTCGGCGGCGGCGGGAACAACGCCGTGAACCGGATGGTGAGAAGCGGGTTGCGCGGGGTCGAGTTCGTGGCCATGAACACCGATGTCCAGGCCCTCTACCGGTCCGAATCCCCCGTCAAGGTCCAGCTCGGCGAGAAGCTGACAAGGGGGCTCGGCGCCGGAGGGAATCCTGAGACAGGCCGGCAGGCGGCCGAGGAGAGCCGGGAGGCCATCAGCCGGGTGGTCAGGGGCGCCGACATGATTTTCATAACGGCCGGCATGGGAGGCGGGACCGGGACGGGCGCGGCTCCAATCATCGCTGAGTGCGCCCGCGAGGCGGGGGCTCTCACGGTGGGCATCGTCACCAAGCCCTTCACGTTCGAAGGCAAGCACAGGGCCCGTCAGGCCGAAGAGGGCGTGGGCACGCTGCGTGAAAGGGTCGATACGCTCATCGTCATCCCCAACGACCGCCTTCTGCAGATAGTCGAGCGCAAGACCTCCATGATGGAGGCCTTCCGCATCGCGGATGACGTTCTGAGGCAGGGTGTTCAGAGCATCTCCGATCTTGTGGCGATACCGGGCTTCATCAACCTCGATTTCGCCGACGTCCGGGCGGTCATGGCCAACACCGGCTCGGCCCTGATGGGGGTCGGGGTCTCGGCGGGGGAGACCCGCGCCGCTGACGCCGCCAGGGCCGCCATATCGAGCCCCCTACTCGAGACGTCCATCGTCGGCGCGAAAGGACTCCTCTTGAACATCACCGGCGGCGAGGACCTGACCCTCTTCGAGGTCAACGAGGCCGCGGAGATAGTGACCGAGGCGGCCGACCCCGAGGCCAACATCATCTTCGGCGCGGCGCTCGACGACGAGATGGGCGACGAGGTGAGAGTGACGGTCATCGCCACCGGGTTCGAGGACAAGGTTAGGAGGAAGAAGCGCGAGCAAGCCGAGCTGGAGATCAGGCCGTTCTCGCGCGAAGACCTCGAGATTCCCACCTTCCTGAGGAAGCGGGAGTAGGCTCTACAGGTTCTCCACCCGGCCAGGCGTCGGTTCCCGGCGATTGGGCGCGACTGGGCTCAAGGATTCTCCCATCATGCCTTGGCGCCAGCGCACCCCCTGACAGAATTCCTCCTACCTGGGGCGTATAATGGCCAAGCCGCCCCAATACCGTGTATGTCAGGACAACGTCGGGGGGCCAAGCCTTGCGCTACGTCTACGCCGACATTTTATTTTTCGTTGATTTCTGCTTCGATTTCTCCCTCCTCTACCTCGCGGGGCGGTTCGCTCACGCTCCGGTGGCGGGCCGGCGCCTCGCGCTCGCCGCTCTTCTCGGCGGACTCCACGGTACGGTCTCGCTGTTCCCCGGCTTTGGGCCAATGGCGACGCCCCCCATCCAGATACTGGTCTCTGCCCTGATGGTGGCGGTGGCGTACCCGACCGGGGTGAAGGCGTTCCGCCGCTACCTTACCGTCCTGGGCCTCTTCTACCTCTGCTCCTTCGTAATGGGGGGTGCGGCGATAGGTTGGGCCTACATAACCACGGGCACCACGACCGGGCTGGGGGTGACCCCCGGAACCCTGGGTCCCGGCGTCGTCCTGCCGGCGGTGGTCTTCGGGGCCACCCTGCTTCACTGGGCCATCGTCAGCGGGCGTGAGCGCGAAAGTGTCGAGGCCCTCCTGGTCTCTTGCCGGGTTGTCGTCGGTGACCGGCAGGCGGAGTTTCCGGCGCTTGTCGACACGGGCAACCGCCTCCGGGACCCTCTCTCCGACGCTCCGGTGGTGATCGTGGAGTATCCCGCTCTAGGACTCCTCCTTCCGCCGCAGTTCGGGCCGGTCTGGGAGGCGTCGGTCGACGACGAACCCGATCTTGGGAAGCTTGCGGACGCTCTGGGAGACAGCGGTTGGTCCTCGAGGCTGCGCCTGGTCCCGTTCTCCTCGATTGGGAAGGCAAGCGGGCTGCTCGTGGGTTTCCGGCCTGACGAACTCCGGATCGGCCGCCGCGGGGGTCTGGTACGGACCGCCGACGTGATAGTGTGCGTCTCGCCCCGGCCGCTCTCGGCCGCGGGCGGGTACAGGGCCTTGCTCCCGCCGGAAGTCCTGCGGGGCGAAGCCGTGGCCTGACTGGGGAGCAGTTCTCAACCACGCGGCTCAGGAAGGGGGAAGACACGTGAGCTTACAGATAGTGACACCTTTGCCCGTGAGATTGCGCTGGTCCTTCATCCTCGTCCTCGGCCGTTGGCGCCGCATGCTCGGGTTGGCCGGAGCTCCCCAGTACTACGTCGGGACGAGTGAAGCCCTGCCTCCCCCGCTGTCATCGGCCGAGGAGGCCTACCTGCTGTCGCGCCTGCAGGCTGGAGACCTGGCCGTCCGCGGCGTTCTCATCGAACGGAACCTGCGGCTCGTGGTGTATATCGCCAAGAAGTTCGACAACACCCGGGTGGGTATCGAGGATCTGGTGTCGATAGGGACCATCGGTCTCATCAAGGCGGTCAACACCTTTGATCCGACGCGGCGCATCAAACTCGCCACCTACGCCTCGAAATGCATCGAGAACGAAATCCTCATGTTCTTGCGGCGTAACCCTCCGCGCTCCGAGGTATCCTTCGACGAACCGCTGAACGTCGACTGGGACGGCAACGAGCTTCTCCTGTCGGACGTTCTGGGTACGGAGCCCAACGTAACCTACCGGGAACTCGAGGAGGAGGTGGACCGCGCCCTTCTGCGAAAGGCGATGACCAGGCTGTCCGACAGGGAGCGGCGCATCATGGAACTCCGGTTCGGACTGGGTGACGGGCAGGAGCGGACGCAAAAGGAGGTCGCCGACCACCTGGGGATTTCGCAGTCCTACATCTCTCGGCTTGAGAAGCGTATCATCAGGCGACTGAGACAAGAAATCGCCAGCATGCAGTGAGGGCCTAACCGGGACCGGACGGCGCGGGGATACCTGCCCGCGGCGGCGTCCCCTCCTACCCGGTCTTCCCGAGGGCCAGGCCGTAGGCCAGCGCGGAAGTGGGGCACGCCGCGACGCAAGCGGGAGACCCTCCGCACAGGTCGCACACTAGAACCATACCCGTCTCCGGTGAGATACGCATGGCCGAGAAGGGGCACGCCTCGACGCACCGCCCGCACCCGTTGCACCGGTGGCTCTCCGCCAATACCGCACGGGTAGTGGGCTCACGCCGAAGTGCCCCCTCGGGACACACCTCCACGCATCGGGCCGCTCCGCATTGCCTACAGATATCGAGTCTCACCGGGGTCGTTCGATCGTCCGCGGCCACCCACATGCGCGACTCCCCGGCCGGAGCGCCCTCGCGGTGAGCTTCCCTGCATGCCCTCTCGCACTTGCCGCACGCGTCGCAGGCCGACACGTCGACGAGGATACGCTTGGGCGGGAGCGGGACGCCACTAGAAGAGTCGTCCGTCCGTTCTGAGACTGTCCCTCCGGCGGGAATACGCTCGAACCTGAATATCACCTGACCGTTGGGGTCCGGGCACACCATCCGGTGGGTGTCCGGAACCCAATCGTTGTCCTCCGCCAGCTGCCTCTGCTTGACGGGCACCATGGGCATCAGGCTCTGCAGCGCCCAGATACAGAAGTACCGGCCGTCGGGGATGTGGAGTCTTCCGCCCTTCACCTCAATGTAGTCTCCGGGTCTCAGGGGTAGGTCACAGAATCCCCGAATCTCCTCCACCACGATTCTCAGGTCGTACACTTGCCCTCAACCTTTCAAGTGACTTGGGTGCTGACTCGCGTGACACGCGAGACTCGTGGGGTTCGGCGGGGAGCGCCCTAGACCTGCCGAATAAACCGAGGGACCCGGACGTTCATCAGTCGGGGAGGTAGAGCGGTGACCAGTTCTGACCTAGGCATCCTCTACGCCAGGCATCGCCGCGGTATCCTGCGGGTAGCCTCGAAGCTTCTCCGAGATCAGGCGGCGGCCGAGGACGTGGTCCAGGAGACCTGGGTGAGGGCGATGCGGTTCTTCGGAACCCGCGCCACGGACGGACAGCCTTCCGCGGCCTGGTTCTACCGGGTCGCCCTGAACCTCTGCTATGACCGGCTGAGAGCCCTGGCCAGGGACCGGACGGCGGTAGCGGAACCGGCCGAACTGGATGGGGGTGAGCTTGCCGAGGCCCACGCGGTGGGGTCCGGCGCTCCGGCGGTCGACCCCGAACAGGAGGTTCTCAGGGCCGAACTGGCCCGCGCGGTACGCGAGGCCGTCGAGGGCCTCCCGCCCCTCTTGCGGGAGGCGGTCGTGTTGAGGGAGTACGGGGGCCTCAAGTACCGCGAGATCGCCGAGATCGCATCCTGCCCCGTCGGAACGGTCATGTCCCGCCTCCATCTCGCCAGGCAGCGGTTGAGGCTCGCCCTCGCGCCCTACCTGGAACTCGATACCGACCCGGCCGGAGAGCAGGCAGATACCGACACAGGGCAAGCCGGCCAGGGGGGAGGATGAAAGGCGTGAACCAACCACTCGAGCAAAGGCCGGATTGCGCTCTTTCCTGCATGGCCGGCCCCTACTACGACGGGGAGTTGACCCCCGAGGAGAGCAGGCGGTTCCTGGAGCACCTCTTCTTCTGCCCGGTCTGCCGGATGGAGGTCAGGGCGATAAGGCGGCTGTCGGAACTCATCCACTCCGACGGGCGCCCCGGTCCGTGGACGCCCGGGCCCGAGGATGAATGTGAGGCGGCGGCGGAGTGGGGGGCGGGCCACGAGATGGGCCTGCCTTCCCCCGCAGGGGCAGAGGGGCGCCGCAGGCCGCGACTCAAGCCCCGGCCGGGCACGACTCCGGCTGTCGGCCTCGCGGGAGGTGGTCGGGGTGTCCGCGGTTAGATACCGGCCCGAGCCGGGGCCGGAAAGGGCCTTTCGGGAACTCTGGGAGGACATCCGGGATGTCCTGGTCCGCCCGACCCGTGCCTTCTACCGCATCGTTGAAGGGGGACGTATCATCGCCCCGGTAGTGGCTGCCGGCTTGGTGGGGCTCGTGGGCTCCGGGTCGCAGACCCTCAAGGTCGCGATTCTCGCGGCTATCGGAGGTGGCTGGAGTAGCCTCTGGCTAGCCAAGTTCGTGCTGGCTTTTCTCCTTCTGTTCCCGCTCGGCTACGCGGCATGGGTCGCCGCGACAGCCGCGGCCGGAAGGGTCGTGGCGGGCAAGGGACTCGGCCTGGGGTTCCGGCAGCTCTTCCGCCGCTGCTGGTCGGCGTTAGGCTGGGTTTACTTGCCCCTGCTCGTGACGACGGTCATCGTTCTCGTCTGGGTATCGGTCTTCTCAGGCCCGGGCCTGCGCGAGGCGTTCAGACTAGGCGACGACAGCCTTACGCCCAGCTTCTTCTTTCCCGTGGCGCTGCCTTTGGGGCTGGCGATCAGCCTCTGGGTGGTCGTGCTCCTCGTCATCGCCGTCCGCCAGGCCTTGGCCACCGACACGGTCAGGGCCATGGTCGTCATCGCCGTCACCTGCCTGGCCGGCGCCGTACTGGTTCACACGCCGGTCGCGCGGAGCATAGCCACCGGCTTTGTCGATAGCGAGGGCCTTCTGGGCCGCGGGCGGGCTTCGGTCGTCATCAGCCTGGTCGCCTACACCTGGCCCCGGGAGAGAGCACCCGAGCGGGGGGACCTCGTGGCCCTGAGGGACCCCGTTCGCGGTTCGGCCGACGTGTTCGTGTTGGACACCCCATTCGGGGTTATCACTCACGGCTATAAGGGAGTGCCCATGGCGCGGGTCATCGGCCTGCCGGGGGACAGGGTGGCCGTCGATGCCGGAGTGGTCCTCCTCAACGGAGAAGTTCTGGACGAACCGTACCTGCGCGATGTCCCGTCCCACATGGCCCACCCGATGCTTCTCGACGTCGATGAAGTAACCGTCCCTGAAGGGCATGTCTTCGTCCTGCCCGACGACCGGTCCAAGGCGCTCGCCGGCACGGCACCGCACCACGTAACCCCGCTGGGCCACGTGCTCGGAAGAGTCGTGTCTCTTCAGGTGTCGCCCGGTACTGTGGTCATGGAGCTGGGGGGACTCCAGAACCAAGGGGGGCAGGAGGTCACCGGCGGTGTCGTAAAGGTCGATCCCTTGGCGGGAGAGGCCGAACCCGGGATGTTACCGGCGAGCTGGCAGGCCGTGGCGAGGACTCCCTGGGGAGAGGTCGAGGAGCTTGATACTTGGGAGACCCCCTTTCCTTGGCTGGCCGCTGACCCGAGGTCGGGCCTGGTGTTGATCGCGGAGAGACCGCGGGCGTCGCTCTCCGCCGCTGTAGTCGTGCGGCCGTCCGGCGTAGCGAAGCGCCTGTCTAAGCTTGTGACCGAGCCGCTGGCCTTCTCCGCGGAAGGCGACGGTTTCGCCGTCATGAGCCCCTCGACAGAAGGCGTGTCAGGGTCCTGGCCCGCGACGACTACCTGCTGCTGGAAAGCGAAACCTGGGTCGAGGCCTACCTCTACGACCTCATGGCCGCGACTGGTATAGAGGGGAAGTGACGAGATGGGAGTCGTGACCTTGTTCTTGATGGCTGTTGCCGATGGAAGCAGTTGGTTCTACAGGTCGACTTGGGGCGGAATCGTCCTGCGGGCGGTCACCTACCTGGTGGTCGTCACCGCCCTAGTTCTGGCGGTGTGGAGCGTTCTGCCCAGGCTCTTCCCGCCGCGCTGCCCCAAGTGCCGAGGACTGCTCGACAAGGAGAACAAGCGCGTCTACGAGGGCGAAAAGCGGGACCAAATCATCCTGCCGCCCATAGACCTCATCACTAGCCGGTGCCCGTCTTGCGGCCATGAAACGCGGAGCCTGGTCGCGGACACGGGCCCGACCTTCTTCGAGCGTGGGCAGAAGACCAGGTGGCCCTTCGGGTGGTCGAATTCACCAGAGGCCGCCAGGGAGACCGCCCGCGCCGTCCTGGAGTGGGATCGGACCATGGAGCGCTTGAAGCGAGAATTCGACGCGCAGGATAGAAGGCGCGCCTAGTCGACAGGCACCGCCCCCGGTTTGCCGCGCGGTGCCTGTTTCTTTCTTAAGTTCTCCCGGCCGAGCCGGGTAGCGGCCTCGGAATAAACCCCCGCCCCGCGTGGGCAGAATCACCCCTAGTCCCACACAGGCAATAAATGGGAGTGGGCAGGGGGAACTGGCACGTGCTCGTCAACAAAGTCGAGATTTGCGGCGTTAACACGTCCAAGCTCCCAGTCCTGTCAGCCCCCAAGATGCGCGAGCTCTTCGTGCGCATGCAGAACGGCGAGACTTCCGCAAGAGAGCAACTCATCCACGGCAACCTCCGCCTCGTCCTGAGCGTGATCCAGAGGTTCAACAACCGCGGCGAGTACGTGGACGACCTCTTCCAGGTCGGGTGCATAGGCCTCATCAAGGCCATCGACAACTTCGACCTCGGCCAGAACGTCAAGTTTTCAACCTACGCCGTGCCGATGATCATCGGCGAGATAAGGCGCTACCTGCGCGACAACAACGCCATCAGGGTGAGCCGTTCACTCCGCGACATCGCCTACAAGGCCCTCCAGGTCAGGGACGGTCTTGTGAACAAGCATGCCCGCGAGCCCTCCATCAACGAGATAGCCGACGAGCTTAAGTTGCCCCGGGAGGACATCGTTTTCGCGCTGGACGCCATCCAGGAACCGATATCGCTGTTCGACCCCGTATATCACGACGGGGGCGACCCCATCTACGTCATGGACCAGATCGGCGACGAGAAGAACCACGACTCGACCTGGCTCGAAGGCATTTCCATCCGGGAGGCGATGAGCAAGCTCTCCGAGCGGGAGCGCCTCATCCTGTCCCTTCGGTTCTACCAGGGAAAGACCCAGATGGAGGTCGCCGAAGAGATAGGTATCTCCCAGGCGCAGGTCTCGAGGCTCGAGAAAGCCGCTTTAGGCCACATGAGGAAGCTCATGTGACCTCGTCCTTCCTCCGCTGCCCTCACTTACCGGCATGCGGAACCTATTGCGGGGCAGACTAAGTAGCCATTTCACCACCGGTGAGGTGAGTTCCGGTGGGTTTGGAGTGACCACGGTGAGACCTGTCATCGAAGTCGAGAGGCGAGGCCGCGACCCCGGCTCCGGTAAAGCGAAAACGACCCCGGCCCGGCGGACGTTCGGCCGCGCGCTGTTGGGCCTGCTTGTCGCGTTTATCGGGTTGGCGGCCGCGGCGGGCTGGTACCTGCGCGCCGACCTGGCCTACGACACCAGTAACCTCATCCGGCTCCACGTCGTGGCGAACAGCGACACGCCGACAGACCAGGAGGTCAAGCTCGCCGTCCGCGACGCCATTCTGAAAGCGTCCGGGGAGTTGTTCACGTCCACGCCGCCGGAAAACGCCGTCGAAGTGGTCACGGCCAACCTCCCGCTGTTCCAGCGCGTGGCCGAGAACGTCCTCAGGGCCAACGGCTACGACTACCCGGTCGGCGTGGAATTCGGCACCTTCTCCTTCCCGGAGAGAGCCTACGGTCCCCTCATGCTACCGGCGGGACAATATCAGGCGGTGAGAGTGGTCCTCGGCGAGGGGGAGGGAGCCAACTGGTGGTGCATTCTGTTCCCGCCCCTGTGCTACCTTGACGTGGTGGGCGGGAACCGGGAAACGGTGTGGGGCATCACGCCGTCAGGCAGCCTCGCCGGAGCTTCGGGGGCGCCCCTGGCTGACGGCGGGAGCCGCGTCCTGCCTTTGACCTCGCTCACCGAGGCTCAGCTAAGGGACCTTGAGGTCATCCTCAGCCGGGCTCTCGACAGCCTGGACAACGACACCCGCGCGGCCGGCGCCGGCCTGTCTGAAACGGACTTGGCCGCCATCGGCGACGGGCAACTCAGGGTCATAATCACGGATGTCCCGACTGACGACGATAGCGGCCTCGTCATACTCGTGGCCGACACCGGCGAAGACAAGACCGAGGTCCGGTTCTACGTCCTCGACAGGCTCCGGGATCTTTTCACTTCCCTGGCCGAGTGGGCGCCGTGGCTCGTGGGCGCCGCGGGCACCACGCCGGCGCACGTTCCGCCTCAGCGCTAGATAGCCCCCTGGTCGAGACGGTGGAGTTCATGGCCTGACCCCGGCGCAGGGTGCCTCCCGGAAACCGGACTTGGCGTAGGACTCGTTCCCGAGTCCATGAAGCCGTCCGGAAGGCTGCGCAGTGACCGCTGGCTCAAGCCTGCTCTCGGACATACCCGAGGGCCATATACTGTCCCGAGGTGGTCCCGCATGGTCAGGGCGTCCGACCTCAGGCTCCGCGATGTGGTCAACGTCACCGACGGCACCAGGCTCGGCCTCATCAGCGATTTCGAACTCGACCTCGAGAAGGGCACGGTCAGGGCCATCATCGTCCCGGGCCCCGGGCGGTTCCTGGGGTTTCTCGGGCGCGAGACCGAGTACACCATCCCCTGGGAACGGATAAAGAAGATAGGCACCGACGTCATCCTGGTGGATGTCCCCGCTTACACCGACCCGTCACGCTAGCCGGCTGCCCTACTCCCCCCAAGCCGGCATCATTCGCGCGACGTTTCGTCAAGTTGGATTCCTTCCCGCATTTTGGCGAATTTGACCCTAAGGGGCAGTCTCTGACCGGTAGCCCTTTCCGGGACCTCCGGCAGCCCCGATTCCGCCCCTCCAGACCTTTAGACCACAGCATGTAGGATGGGTATAATGGAGAAGACACTACAGGTAGTGAGGAATGTCTGTTCTCCGGAACGCTTGTTCCCCGGGGGGTAGTCGTCTTGCGGTGCCCGGCGTGCGGCCGTCCCGACTCGCGAGTCCTCGACTCGCGCCCGGCCCAGGACCAGCGCATCATCAGAAGGCGGCGCGAGTGTGAGGGGTGCGGTAACCGGTTCACGACCTACGAGAGGGTCGAAGAGCCCCCCCTCGTGGTCACCAAGAAAGACAACAGGCGGGAAGCCTTCGACTCCCGGAAGATTGTCGGCGGCCTCCTCAAGGCGTGCGAGAAACGCCCCGTCACCACCGAGGCCATAGAGAACCTGGCCGCCGAGGTCGAACAGGAGATACGGCAGCGGGGCTACGGCGAGGTTCCGTCGAGCGTCGTGGGCGAGCTGGTGATGGACAAGCTCCGCCGCCTCGACAAGGTGGCCTACGTGCGTTTTGCCTCAGTCTACAGGGAGTTCAAGGATCTCGAGGAGTTCAAGAGAGAAGTCGACCGCTTGCGCTAGATGGGGAGGAGCTCTTGATGCCGAGGGAACCCATCCTGTCGGAGAACGCGCTTGTCGTTCTTCAAAGCCGCTATCTGGCCAAGGATGAGCAAGGACGGGTCGCGGAGACACCGGCGGAGATGTTCCGGCGCGTCGCGCGGAACCTGGCCCTCATCGATGTCCTGTACCGCCCGGAGGTTTACGACAAGGTTGGCCGGCAGGACGCCATTGGCGGGGAGGATGCCGTCGGCCCGCGGGGCACCGGCGCCGGTCCCGGCGTGCCGGGCGAGTCCGGTGACTCGGACCTACCCTACTCCAGCCACGACCTGGCCACGTTGCGCCGGGCCTACGATAGCCTGCGCTCCCGCGGGCACATGAAGGTGTCGTTCGCGGGCCTTCTCGATGAGGCCCGGCGGAGCCGCCGGGAACTCGCCGCCGCCGAGGAGCGCCTCTACGAGGCCATGATCGACCTCGAACTCCTCTTCAACTCCCCCACCCTCATGAACGCCGGGCGGGAGCTTCAGCAGCTCTCCGCTTGTTTCGTCCTACCCATCGACGATTCGCTGACCGGCATTTTCGAAACCCTCAAGCACACCGCGCTGATCCACCAGTCAGGAGGAGGCTGCGTTGCGGGCGACGCCCTCGTCCACACGACGTTCTGCGGCGTGGAGGAGATATCGACCCTCTACGAGCGGGTCCGCCGGACGGGCCTGCCTGAGACGAGCGGAGGCCGCTACCGGGTCATGGACGTCAGGCACCTCGGCGTCAGGACGATGTCCCTCGACCCGTCCACCGGAGGGTTCGAGGCGAAGCCCGTCACCCGCCTCTGGCGATGGGAAGTCCCGGTCGAGGAGCAGGTGACGGTTAGCTGCCGGGGCGGGGAATCGGTCACGACCAGCAGCTGGCACCCGTTCATGGTCTGGAGCGGCGGCCGGGTGGAAGAGAAGGCCGCCGGGGACCTACGCCCGGGAGACGTCCTGTTTCAGCCCAATCGCGCCGTCCGCGACCATTGGCCCGTAGCCGGATACCATGAGGACGAGGGGCTGGCTCTCGACGAGGGCCTGGCGTGGCTGGCCGGGTTCTTCCTCGGTGACGGCTCCTTCGAGGTCTTGACCGGCCGCGGGGCCGGCCACCGGGCCCTTCGGCTTCGCCTGCTCGGCGACCGGCGGGAGACCCTCGATTTCGCCGCCTCGGTCCTGGCGGGGCGCGGGGCGGAGGCTAACGTGCGGCCGGACTCCGGCGGCCGGTGGAGCCTCCAGACGACCGACCGGCGTTTCACGGGGCGGTTCGCGCGGCTCCTGGAGGCCATCCCCGGTCCGAAGACGGACCTGACCCTGCCGTCGGGGGTCTCGAAATCGCCCCTCCCGGTGATCGGGGCCTTCCTGGGCGGGCTCACCGACTCCGGCGGCTACGTCGACCCCCGCGGGCGCCGGGTCGGATTCTCGACCGCCTACCCGAGCCTTGCCCGCCGCCTGCAGGCCTTGCTGAGCCTCCTTGGCTTCAGCCCCACCTTGCGCGTGAGGAAACCCAAGGGCCGGTCCAGGCAGCCGCTATTCGACGTGAAGTTCGCCGCGGCGACGAAGACTCATGAACTGGCCGGCCTGGTCCTCCCTTGGGTTCACGACCCCCTCAAGGCGGAACGTTTGGCCGCCCTCACGCGGCCCGCCGCCCGCGACACCCGCCGGCGCGTTCCGGTCAGGTTCGAGGACATTCGGGACCTCGTCGCGGCGGCGGGGGTGGAAACACGGGGCACCGCCATCCCCCGCGGCCCGGTGCGGATAGGCGGGGAGACGTTCTGGCTCCACCGGATGAAGTGGCAGGAGGGGATGAGCGAGGCCGGTCTCCTGCGGCTGGTCGGGGCCCTCCGGAGGGTCCTCGGACCCGAGCACCGGCCGCGGCTCGACCTCCTTAAGGCCCTGGCGAGCGGCTGGACCGTCGTCGAGCGGGTGGCTCCCGCGTCCACGCCGCAGGACTTCTACGACTTCACCGTGGAGGGTCACAACAACTATCTGGCCGGAAGGGGTAATCTGGCCGTAATCCACAACACCGGGTTCTCCTTCTCCCGCCTGCGCCCCAAGGACGACATCGTCCGTTCCACCGGGGGCGTGGCCAGCGGGCCGGTATCCTTCATGAAGGTCTTCGACGCGGCCACCAATGCCGTCAAGCAGGGCGGGACGCGCCGGGGGGCCAACATGGGCATCCTCCGCTGCGACCACCCCGACATCCTGGAGTTCATCGACTCCAAGGTGGACAGCCAGGCCATCACCAACTTCAACATCTCGGTCGGGCTGACCGACAAGTTCATGGAGGCGGTCGGGAGGGACGAGGTCTATGAGCTCAGAAACCCGCGCACCGGGGAGGTCACGGGAGAGTTCAAGGCCCGGGAGGTCTTCGAGAAGGTGGCGAAACGCGCCTGGGCCAACGGCGAACCCGGGGTCATCTTCCTCGACCGCCTGAACGCGGCCAACCCCACGCCGCAGATAGGGGAGATAGAGAGCACCAACCCCTGCGGCGAGCAGCCTCTCCTGCCGTTCGAGTCCTGCAACCTCGCTTCGCTCAACCTCGGCCGGATGGTGCGGGGCGGCCGGTTCGACTTCGAACGTCTCGGCTCCCTGGTCCACCTGGCCGTCCGCTACCTTGACAACGTCATCGACGCCAATCGTTACCCGATGCCCGAGATAGAGCGGATGACCAAGGGGAACCGGAAGATAGGTCTTGGGGTCATGGGCTGGGCCGACGCCCTGATCCAGCTCGGCATCCCGTACGACTCGGAGGAGGCCGTCGCCCTCGCCGAGGAGGTCATGGGCTTCATCGATGCCGAGTCCAAGAAGGCGTCTACAGAACTCGCGAGGTCGAGAGGGCCCTTCCCGAATTTCCCCGGTTCGGCTCTCGACAAGACCGGCCTCGAGCCCCGGCGCAACGCTACCACCACGACTATTGCCCCCACGGGGACCATAAGCATCATCGCCGGGGCGTCGGGGGGCATCGAACCTCTGTTCTCCATCGCCTTTACCCGGAGAGGCATCCTCGGAGGCAAGGAGCTCGTGGAGGTCAACCCCTACTTCGAGCGGGTGGCGGAAACGGGAGGCTTCGCGAGCGACGAGTTCATGGCCAGGGTGGCCGAGATCGGTAGTGTGCAGGGGATGGACGAGGTGCCGACCGAAATCAGGCGCGTTTTCGTCTCCGCTCTCGACATCTCCCCCGAATGGCACGTTCGCATGCAAGCCGCCTTCCAGAAGCACACGGACAACGCCGTGTCCAAGACGGTCAACCTCCCGTTCGAGGCGACCCCCGAGGATATCCGGGCCATCTACACGCAGGCCTTTGAGCTTGGCTGTAAGGGCGTCACAGTCTACCGCAACGGGAGCCGGAGCGAGCAGGTTCTGAACGTGGGGAAGGGGGCGGCCGGCGCCGCCCCGGCCTTGTCGCCGGCGACCGGGTGCGGCGCTCCCGGAGGAGTCGCTGCCGCCGGTGGGGCGGGGGCTTCCGGCCCGACCGGCGCCCGGGCCGGCGGGGCGGTGGTGGACCTCGGGTCGTGGGGCGCGATACGACCCCTGCAGAGGCCCGAGGGCCTTCAGGGCGTCACCGTCAGGAAGGCGACCCCCCTCGGCAATCTCTACCTGACCCTCAACACGGTCGACGGGCACCCGTTCGAGCTCTTCGCCCAGATAGGCAAGGCGGGCACCGATGTCGCGGCCTTCACCGAGGGCCTGGCGCGCCTCGTGTCACTGGCCCTGCGCTGCGGCATCTCCCCCGACGAGATTGTCAGCGATCTCTCCGGCATCGGCGGCAGCCGGAGTGTGGGCTTCGGCCCCAACAAGATACGGTCCATACCCGACGCGATAGCCGTCTTCATGGATGAGTTTCTCGCCGGGCGGGTGGCCGTTTCACCTTGGGCCGAAGTCAAGGCCGGCCAACTCACCTGGCTCACGAGCTCCAACGGCGGCGTGGTCGAAGACGGGACCGGAGTCGCGGCCGCCGCGAACGGGGCCGGGGTCTCACCGGCACGGCCCGTCGTCAAAGTCGACCACGACCTCTGCCCGAGTTGCTGGATGTACACGCTGGCCTATGAGGAAGGCTGTCTGAAGTGCCGCTCTTGTGGGTACAGTGAATGCTAGCAATGGGAGGTGCGCCCGGTGTTCGACCTGGCCGGCCTAGGAGTCACAGTCATCGCCCTCGGCTCGGCGGCGGTCGGTGCGGCGCACGCCGTTCTGCCTGACCACTGGGTTCCATACGTGGTCCTGAGTAAGGCCAGGGGCTGGGGCATGCCCCAGGCCCTAGGGGCCGCGGCCGCCGGCGGGATGGCGCACCTCGCCTCCACAACCGCTCTCGGCGTGGCCGTGGCGTTCCTCGGGGCCGAAGCGCTGGAGGGGGTCGGCCATTGGGCCCAACTCTTCGGGGCGGGAGTCCTGGTCCTCTTCGGCGCGGCGCTCCTCGCGCGGGGCTTCCTGACTCTCCGTGCGGGCGGCCGCGCCCACGGTGATCCCCACCACCACGGTCGCTCCCACGACGACGCCCGGTCCGAGGGCGACGTCCACTCCTACTACCCCGGCGGGTTCTCGTTCTCTCGTCCTACCGCGAGTCACGACCGGCCGCGGGCCCTGTCGCGGACGGGCCGCCGGGCTCACATCCTGCAGGGCCTACTGCTCGGCGTAAGGCCGTGCGCCGAGGCCGTTCCCATGTTCCTGGCGGCCGCCGCCTACGGGTTCACGTCTTCCCTCCTCTCGGTCGTCATGTGGACCGCGGCCACTCTTGTCACGATGGTCCTCATGGTCTGGATATCCCTCCTCGGACTTCGCGGGCTCCCCCTGGACACGGTCAACCGATATGGGGAACTCGCGGCCGGCGGGCTCATCCTCCTGATGGGCCTAGGCGCGGCATACCTCGGGCTTCACTGAGTACCTCTCCAGCGGAGTCACCCCCCGGGGCAGGGAGTCCAGCCCGGGGGGGCGAAGAGATGCCGCAATTGTCTGCCACCGGCCCGGGTCCGGAGAGTCCGTCGACCGGGCCCGGTACTCACGGCGCCGGCGGGCGGGATGGCGGCCCGAGTGAAAGCTTCGGAGAGGGGCGGGGTACCAGGTGAGCGCTGTTACAGCAACCCTTCGCACGACTGAGGACTACATCGAACGACTCCGGGGTATGCGAAAGAACGTGCACTACCAGGGGGAACTAGTGGAGCGGACCCACCCGGACATCATGCCGGGCATCCGGGTCATCGGCTTGACGTTCGATGTCGACAACCCGGAATACAAGGGACTGCTCACGGCATCGTCCCACCTCACTGGGAGGCAGATCAACCGTTTCTGCCACGTGCACCGGACGACCGACGACCTCCTGGCCAAACAGCGGGTGACCCGAATCCTGTGCCGCAAGTGCGGCGGATGCGTGCAGAGGTGCATGGGCGTCGACGCCATCAACGCCCTGTCGGTCGTGACCAAGATGGCTGAGGACGCGACGGGAATTGAGTACCACCAGCGCTTCAATCACTTCCTCGAGTACTTCCAGGACAACGACCTCGTGGGCAACGCCGCTCAGACGGACGTGAAAGGTGACCGGTCCAAGCGCCCGCACGAGCAAGTCGATCCCGACCTCTACCTGAGGGTGGTCGAGAAGCGCAAGGACGGCATCGTCGTGCGCGGAGCCAAGGCGCACAACACCATCGGACCCTACTGCGACGAGATCATCGTCCTGCCGACAAGGCTGATGACTCCGAACGACGCGGACTGGTCCGTGGCCTTCGCCGTCCCGGCGGACACTCAAGGAGTACACCTGTTCATCCGGGCGACCCACCCCCGTCCCAGGGACGAGCTCAAGGCCCCGGGGGCCGAGTTCGGCGCCTGCGACTCCCTCACGGTGTTCGACGACGTCTTCGTACCGTGGGAGCGCGTGTTCCTGTGCGGCGAGACAATGTTCGCCGGGCAGCTCGCCGCCCTGTTCGCCACGTATCACCGCCACAGTTACACGGGATGCAAGGCCGCCGTATGTGACCTCGTCCTCGGCGCCGCGGCCCTGGTGGCCGAGTACAACGGGGTGGCCAAGGCCCCTCACGTCCGGGACAAACTGGCGGAACTCATCGCCGTGGGCGAGCTCGTCTTCGCCGCGGGCATCGCGGCGAGCGTCACGGCTCAGGCGGCCTCTTCGGGTACCATGGTCCCGGACATAGTCTACACGAACGTCGGCCGCTACCACGCCGGAGTGAACGTGATGCACGAGTTCGACACGCTCATAGACCTGGCGGGCGGTCTTCCGGCGACTCTGCCGCCCGAGCAGGAGTGGAACAATCCGGAGAGCGCCAAGTTCCTCGAGAAGTACATCATGAGGAACCCGGCCGTCTCGGCCGAGAACCAGCACCGCCTCTTCCGCACGCTGTCAGATATGCTATGCTCTAGTAGCGCCGGCGTGATGCAGGTGGCCGGGGTGCACGGAGGCGGCTCGCCGATAATGGAGCGTATAGCCATAACCGGGCTCTACGACATAGAGGAACGGAAGGCGATGATCCGTCGCCTGGCGGGCATAAAGGACTAGACTGGTGACCCGCCGGCCTCTCGTGAAGCGGAAGGCCGGGGCCGGGCCCATGTTCACCCGGGCCGGTCCGGTCTATCCTGGACCCGGCCCGGGCCGTTCACGGGGTAGGGGTAGCCCCTCAAGGGGAGGACGCCATGGCGAAACCCGCGCGGGACAACGGTAGCCGGCCGCCGGTCGCCTTTCCCCTCCACGAACTCGAGGGAGGCGTCGCCGTCGTGCGGGTAGCTCCCTTGGAGCGGGCCCTACCCGGCACCCTCGCCGTCTTCTCGACACGGCTGGGTGGAGTCAGCTCTTCGCCCTGGCACTCCATGAACGTCGGCTACCACTCGGGAGACAGCCCCGCGGACGTGACTGAGAACCGCAGGCGGCTCTTCAGGGCTCTCGGCGTGAGCCCGGACACTCTGGTCACCGCCGGCCAGGTCCATGGTGACGTGGTAGCCGTGGCAACCAGGCCCGGTCACCAGGACAACACGGACGGGCTAGTCACCATCGACCGCGGGCTGACGCTGGCCGTGTTCTGCGCGGACTGCGTGCCGGTCTGGCTCCTGGACCCCAAGACTCCGGCGGCCGGCGTCGTCCACGCCGGCTGGCGCGGCAGCCTGGCGGGCATCGCCGGCAGGGCGGTCGAGACCATGAGGGTGAAACTCGGAAGCCGCCCCCGAGACCTTCTCGCGGCCGTCGGGCCGTCAATCGGCCCCTGCTGCTACGAGGTGGGACCGGAGGTGGCTTCCAGGGCGAGGGCTGTCTTCGGCAACGAGGTCCTCGTTGAGGAAGCGGCCCTCGCGAGACCCCGGCTGGACCTGTGGGAGATGAACCGGAAGTCGCTAATCCTGGCGGGACTGAGCCCGTCACGCGTTTACGTCTCGGACATGTGCACCTCGTGCCGCGAGGACCTGTTCCACTCCCATCGCCGGGAGACCATCCGCGGTGCGCGGCGCGGCGCGGCGGGAAGCTCCGGTGCCGCCCCCGGTGAACCTAGCCCTGGTGGGGCAGGCCGGATGGTCGCCATCATCGCTCTCCGCAGGCCCTGACGCCAGTCCTGGCGTGGCTCTAGCCTCCACCGCCGGCAGCCGTGGGAGAGGATACCCCCAGCTGGCGAAGAACTAGGCGCGGGTCCGGCACCATGCCGAGACCAGCCTAGGCGCGATGTTGGGAAGGTAGGGCCTTCTCCGGTGCCCCGGTACGACAGTGGCAGGATCCACAGAGGGAGGCAGTCGCGCCCCGGTAGGAAATCGAACGCGCGGCGGCCGTCACGGGAGAGGCGGGCCGTGAAGGCCGGCCGTCCCGTGACCTCGGGATCCCGCCGGGCTTCGCGCGTCAAGCGGTCCAGGTCCGCCCGGCGGGCCCCTCGCCGCTGGCTGCGTCTTGGACTGCTGGCGGCGGCGATCGCCGGGGTCATGGCCCTCGGCGGCTATTCGACCCTCAAGACCTTCTTTATCTCGCAACTCGTCGGCATCGCCGTCGTCGGCGAGGGCACCGTCGAGGAGGTCATCGACGGGCGCGGATTCGTGATTCGCCACGAGACGGTGCTCCGGTCGCCCGTGTCGGGGACGGTCACTCTCGCCGCGGCGGACGGAGTCCGCGCGCGGACCGACACGGTGGTGGCCGAGTTGTCCGACACGGTCGAGAAGTCGCGGGCCGAAGAACGCGTGGCGCAGCTCGAGGCCGACCTGGCTGCCTTCAACGCCTCCCACGCCGCCGCCGAAGAGACTCTGAACCAGACCGCCCTACAGGCCCAGGCCGAGACGCAGGCCAAGACCGACCAGCTGCGAACGGCCTGCCTTGAAGCTGACCTCGCCGCCATGGAGCGGCTGACGGCCGAACTTGACGCCTTGGTCCTGAGCCTGGCCGAGACGCGCGGCGAACTCGACACCATCCGTGAGGACAGGGCCTCCCTGGAAGCATCGCTGGCGACGGCCAGGGCCGCCCTTGCCCAATCGGTTTTCCGCGTGACGGCTCCCCACGCCGGGACCGTGTCCTACCGGCTCGACGGGCTGGAGGAGATCCTGACTCCCGCGGCCGCGGCGTCGTTCACGACCAAAGAGCTTCTTACCGTGTCGCACCGCGGGGCGGTGGTCGTCGACCAATCCCGCCTGCAGGCAGGGGACCCGGTGGCGAAGATAGTCGGCGACGATGAAGTCTACGTCGCCGTCATAGTGACAAACGGAGAGGCCGACCTGCTCTCGTCCCAGCCGGACGTGTCCCTTCGCTTCGAGGGGTTCGACGGCAGGCGGGAGACTGTGGCCGCTCTCTACCGTGTCGGCGAGAGAGAGAACAACGGGTACTGCCTTGTAACCTATCTAGCTGCTGAACTCCTGGACGGCATGGTGTCACAGCGCCAGGTCGACACCACGATCATCGTCCACAGGTACACGGGCACAGTAATCCCGCGGAAAGCCCTGGTTCACCGCGGGGGTCTTGACGGCGTGTTCGTCGTGCAAGGGGTAGTGTGCCGCTTCCAGCCGGTCACGGTGCTGGGCGGGAATCGCGAGGATTGCGTGGTCGAAGGAGTCGCGCCGCAGACTCAGGTTATCACGACGCCGTGGCTCGTGGACGAGGGCACGCGCATCGGCCTTCGGGAAGGAGCCCGGGGACTTGCCTAGAGCCGGGGACCACCATGCCGACCGTCGCCGCGAGATCATCCGGGCCAACCTCTCGGCAGTCCGCGAACGGGTGGCGGCCGCCGCCCTGAGAGCGGGGCGGAGCCCGTACGACGTGCGCATCGTGGTGGTCACCAAGGATGTCGAGGTGGAGTCGGTCAGGGCGGCCTTGGAGTTGGGCGTCCTGGACGTCGGCGAGAACCGCGTGAAGGAGGGTGTCGCCAAGCGGGCGGCCTTGTCGACCGACTTCCCCGCCGTGAGATGGCACATGATCGGTCACCTGCAAACCAACAAGGCCCGCAAGGCGGCCCTGGAGTTTGACCTCGTCCACTCGGTGGACGGCCCGCGCGTGGCCGAGGCCCTGTCGAGGGCGGTCGAGGAGGGCGGGCGCGTCGGGCCTCTCGGAGTCCTCCTGCAGGTGAACGTGTCGGGCGAAGGAACCAAGTTCGGGGTCGGGCCCGGCGAGGCCGAGGCTCTCCTGCGCGAGGTCAACCGGCACCCCGGCATAGAGGTCAGGGGCCTCATGACCATCGCGCCTCTCGCTGCGGACGCCGAGGAAACGAGGCCCGTCTTCCGGCGTTTGGCCCTTCTCGCCCGGCAGATGCGCGAACTGGGGCTTGAGGGAGTCTCAATGGACATCCTGTCCATGGGGATGAGCCAAGACTACGAAGTGGCGATCAGCGAGGGGTCCAATCTCGTGCGCATCGGTACGGCTGTTTTCGGGCCCCGAGGAGGGTAGGATATCAGATGGACGGGGGAGTGGTACCGGTGCCGTCCGTGGTGATGGTCATCAACGTAGCCGTCACTCTGCTCATCGCCGTCTTGGTGCTGAGGATCATCTTCGCCAACTTCCGGGTGGTGGCAGGTCGGGAGCGGCCGGGCCGGGTGCTGGGTCCTGTCAGTGACTACGTCATTGACGTCACTGAGCCCATCCTTAGGCCTATCCGCAGGGTTCTGCCGGATACGGGTCTGTCACTCGACTTCTCTCCGCTGGTGGCCATAATCGCCATAGACCTCATCGCCAGGCTCCTCACCGCCGCGCTGCTGCGCGTCATGTAGGGGAGGAACTTGTCACCAACCGTCGAAGCGAGAGCCATCTTCCGTGCCACACTGCGAGGTGAACCCGTTGACGCTCACGCCTCTTGACATACACAACAAGGAGTTCGGCAGGGCCTGGCGCGGGTACTCCGAGGCCGAGGTCGATGACTTCCTGGACCTGGTCGTGAAGGAGTTCGAGGCCCTCATCCGCGAGAACGGGGAACTCAAGGACCGGCTCGACGAGCTCGAGCGGGTCTTGGAGCGCTACAAGACCATCGAGGACTCCCTCAACAAGACATTGCTCCTCGCCCAGCAGGCGGCCGAGGACGTCCGCCAGGTCGGGGAGAAGGAAGCCAGGCTCATCAAGGAACGGGCCATGGTTGAGGCCCAGCAGGTCATCGATGAAGCCCGCGCCAGAGCCAAGCAGGCCGTGGAGGACTACAGCGAGATGCGGCGCGAGGTCGAGTTGTTCCGCTTGAGGATGAAGACTCTTCTCGAGGCGCAGTTGGAGATATTCGAGGAAGCCGCCCTCAAAGACGAGGGAGAGCCGGCCTCGCCCTTCTTCACGGGGAGGAGGGCGAGGGAGATCACCTCACGCTACGGCCGGCAGAACCGGGACGCGGGGGACGAGGGCGACGCTGAAACCGAATCCCACATCGAGGCCGCGGCGCTGGACTTCAGGGGCCAAACGAGGAATCGCGCGGCACGCGTGCCGGGGACGGGCCGCCCCCAGTTGTTCGAGACAGAGCCGGTGCCCGAAGGCCCTGCCAGACCCAACTTGTGGGGTGAGCCGGCCGGCGCCGTGGATACGGTCCCCGCGAGGAGCCGGCCCGGCCTGGAGCCTGCGGAGGCCTTGGAGGAAGACCGGGACGACGGGGACGAGGAGACCTGGTAGCTTCCAGGCGTCCTGGAGGTAGGCGGCGACCCGGGGAGAGTGAGGTGGGACCACCGGCCACGTTCAGAGTGCGCGCCCGGCCGGGGGCATCGCGCACCGAGATAGCCGGTTTTCATGGAGACGCGCTCGCGGTGCGCCTCGCCGCGCCGCCGGAAAAGGGCCGGGCCAACCGGGCCCTTTTGAGTTTCCTGGCCACCGAACTCCGGCTCCGTCCTTCCGACCTCCGCATCGTCGCTGGTTCGTCCTCAAGGGACAAGATAGTGGAGATCAGGGGTCTCCCGCACGAAGAGCTCCAAAGGCGGCTTATGGCCTTGGCGGGACCCCCGGAACGCCGGTAGGACCGGACCCGGCGCGACTCCCCGCCGGCCCGGGCCACCGCCCGGCGCCGGAAGGAGCGGCTTCCCATGCCCAACCTCCGCACTGTCGAGGTGCGACCGGACAACTCCGCCGACGTCTCCCGCTTCTCGGACTTCGTCCGGGACGGTCCGAAAGGGCACATCCTGCAGACTCTCGCCTGGGGAGACCTCAAGGCCAGAACCGGCTGGGTCCCCCTGCGCTTCCTCGTCGAGGAGTCCGGGTCCGGTGCCGTCCGGGGGGCCATCTCCGTCCTCCTGCGCCGGGTTCCCTTGCCGGGGTTTCGTCTCGAGGTCGCCTACGCCCCCCGGGGCCCGGTGGTCGACTACGAGGACGAGGAAGCCCTGGCCGAGATGGCCGGAGCGGTCGGGGCTGCCCTGAGACGCAGGGGCGCCGTCGTCCTGAAGATCGACCCCGACGTCCCCGCCTCGCGCTCCGACGTGGTCCGGCGCCTCGAACGGCTCGGGTTCAGGCGGCTGGAGCGCGGCCTCGGCTTCGAGGGGGTCCAACCGCGGTTCGTCTTCCGGCTTCCCCTCCACCGGACGGTGGAGGACATCATGGCCGCCTTCCAGTCGAAGACCAGGTACAACATCCGGCTGGCCGAGCGGAAGGGCGTGACTGTCCGGGTGGGGAAGTCCCTGTCCGATCTCGACACGTTCTACCGTATCCTGGAGGAGACCGCCCGGCGCGATGGGTTTCTCATCAGGGCCAAGAGCTACTACCGCGACATGTGGGAGCTGCTCGTGAAGGAGGGCCTAGCCAGGTTGTTCCTGGCCGACTACGAGGGACAGACGCTGGCCGGCGCGATCGCGTTCATCCTCGGCCCAATGTGCTGGTACGTATACGGTGCATCCTCGAGCACGCACCGCGAGGTCATGCCCAACTACCTCCTCCAGTGGACCATGATCCGCTGGGCCAAGGAGCAGGGCTGCACTCTCTACGATTTCCGGGGAGTGTCAGGACATCTCGACCCCTCCGACCCTCTCTACGGCCTCTACCGGTTCAAGAAGGGTTTCGGGGCCGAGTTCACGGAGTTCATCGGCGAATTCGACCTGGTGCTGCGTCCGGCCTGGTACCTCGTCTACGCCCACGGAGAGCCCGCCTACCGGCGCCTGAGAGCGAGACTGAGAGCCGGGGGCAGGGGCCCCGGCTCCGCCGCCGGCGCGGGCGACGGCTAGTCCTGCCGTCGCCCCGCCCTGCCGCCTCCTCGCCCGCCTGACCGGCCGTCACGCCGGCCGTCTGTTTACCTACCTTGAGGGCCGGGGAGATTAGCGCCTGGGGGTACGGCCATGGCCGGCTCGAACGGACGGTCTCACGGGGGCTCGCGAGCGGCGTCGGAGGAGTCGGTTCGGACGCTCAGCCGGCGGCTGGCGGACTACACCCAGCACATAGAGAACTTGAACATCGCCGAGTACGTCGAGTTGGTCCGGAACCCCCGCCGCATGTTCCTCCTGAACTTGCTGTCAGGCATCGGCCGCGGGTTCGGGATTGCCATAGGGTTCACCCTCCTAGGGGCCGTCGTCGTCCTCATCCTCAACCGGCTGGTGATGCTGAACCTGCCCGTCATCGGAGGGGTCATAGCGGAAATCGTCCGCATCGTCCGGTCCGATCTCGGGTCACCCTAGTCCGACAGGAGGGAGTCTAGCCGTGGCAGATGAGGCGAGGTTCAGGCGTCTCCTCGAGGAGGAGAAACGGAGGCTTGAGGCCGGCATCAGGGCGCTCGGCGAGAGGGGGCTCAACAGGACGCTCGGCGATTCCATCAGCGAGTTCTCTCTCTACGATAACCACCCCGCCGACGTCGGCACGGAAACCTTCGAAAGGGAGAAGGACTTCGGTCTCCGGGAGGACCAGATGACGACCCTCGACATGGTGGAGGACGCGCTGGAGCGTCTGGATGACGGAACCTACGGCACGTGCGTCGGGTGCGGTCGGCCCATACCGGACGAGCGGCTGGAGGCGGTGCCTTGGACCAGCCGCTGCGTCCGGTGCGAGGAAGCCGTCGAGGAACAGGAAGCCAGGGACTGGCGGCGACCTCCGGAGGAGGATGTGCGCCCCGCGTTCTCAAGCTTCAACGACAGCGATCCAAGCGAGCCGGTCGAGTTCGACGGGGAGGATGCCTGGCAGGCCGTCGCCCGGTACGGGACCTCGAACGCGCCGTCGGACGTGCCCCCGGCCAGGGACTACGGTGAGACCTACGTGGGTGCGGGAGACGAGCGCGGGGGTGCGGACCGCATGGACCTCGTCCCGGACTCATCGTTCGACCCAGGCCGGGTAGGCGAGGAGGGCACTCTCTCCTACGAGGACGAGCGGATTGTGTCCTCGGCGACCGGTCGTGGGCCCGCCCGTGAAGGGCCCGGCGAGACGGGGCGAACCAAGCGACGGGGCAGGAGGGCCGCCGAGAAGGCTCGAAAGACTCGCCCCGAGCCGTGAGAGGGCGGGTGGACCTGGCGGTCCAGGAGAACCGCCCTCCGGAGGAGGGGGAGTCCGGAGACGTGAGCCCCGGACATGCGAGCGCGGACGAGACACCACGCCTTGCCGGAGCACCCGGCTGGCTACCGCGCGCGGCGTTGGTGTGGGGCATAGCCCTCCTGTGGCTCGCCCTGGACCTGGCCACGAAGGCCTGGGCCCTCAGAACCCTGGCCGCGGGCGAGCTCGAGATAGTCCCGGAGCTCCTATGGTTCAACCTGGCGCGAAACCCGGGCGCGGCGTTCGGCCTCTTTCCCGGCGGGCGCGGCTTCTTCATCGGCATCTCTCTCGTCCTGATGACCGTAGGGCTGTGGGCTCCGTCGGTCATGGGCGAGCGCACGAGTCTCGGCCACGTGGGCCTCGGCCTGGTCTTGGGCGGGGCCGCGGGGAACTTCTACGACCGCGTCTTCAGGGGCGGGGAGGTCATCGACTTCATAGACGTGAGAGTCTGGCCGGTCTTCAACCTCGCCGACACCGGGATCGTGGTCGGAACCGTCCTGGTTTCCCTCTACCTCATCGGTCTAGAGCGCCGGAAGGGCCTGTCCCCGTGATTCCCCCTGTCCCTCCGCGGGACCGCTATCCCCCTCAGGTTTCCCGGGTCGTGGAGCCGGTCGAGACGGATGAGCCCGAAGACCTCAACGAGGACGAGGCCGGAGAGCACCGGCAGACCACGGTCGAATTCGACGTGGAGCCGGTCAACAGCGGCGCCAGGGTCGACGCCTTCCTGGCTTCGAGGCGCGACTTGGGACTGTCGAGATCCCACGTCCAGAGACTGATAGCCGACGGTCTGGTGACGGTCGACGGCGAGGCGGTGAAGGCCAGCTACCGGGTGGAGCCTGGAGACCGCGTCCGGGTGGAGGTCCCGCTGCCCGAGCCCCTGGAGGCCGAGCCTGAGGAGATACCACTCGACATCGTCTATGAGGACGAGCATCTCGTGGTCGTCAACAAGGCCAGGGGGATGGTCGTCCATCCCGCTCCAGGGCACTACCGCGGCACTCTGGTGAACGCTCTCTTGGCTCATTGCGACCGGCTCTCCGGCATCGCCGGGGTGTGCCGGCCTGGAATCGTCCACAGGCTCGACCGGGACACGAGCGGGGTCATGGTTGTGGCCAAGACCGACCTCGCTCACCGCTCGCTGGCCGAGCAAATCAAGTCGAGAACGGCGCACCGGCGCTATCTGGCGCTGGTACACGGAGACGTGGCCGCCGACGAGGGGACCATTGAATCGCGCATCGGGCGTGACCCGGTGAACCGGAAGAAGATGGCCGTCCTACGGGAAGGAGGGCGGGAGGCTGTGACCCACTACCGGACCCTGGAGAGGTTCACCGACTTCACCCTGGTCGAGTGCGCCCTGCGCACCGGCCGGACCCACCAGATACGGGTTCATATGAGCCACATCGGCCACCCCGTCGCCGGTGACCCCGTCTACGGCCCTCGGCGGCCCACACGCTTCAGGCGCGAGATGGCGCAGGCCATGGCCGTCGAGAGCGACGAGCCCTACCCGGCCGGTATCGCGGCCCTCGAAGGGCAGGCCCTTCACGCCTACCGGCTGTCGTTCCGGCACCCCGCGACCGGTGAGGCCGTCGAGTTCGAGGCGCAGATGCCCCGCGACATGAGACGGGCCCTCGAGGAACTCAGAAGGAGAGGCCCACTCGGGGTGGGGTAGCCAGGCCTCTGGCCCGGTGGGCTGCCCTAGCCGCGGGGTGGCTCCTCGGCCTCCACCTCGCACCGCCAGGTCGGCCTGGCCCTCAGTGAGTGCCCGACGCTGCAGTATCTCTCCATCGACATCTCCGCGGCGCGTTCTAGGCTGGGGCCTGCGTCCGGAGCGGCCTTTAGCCGGTAAGTGACCTCCACCTTGGTGAAGTACTTGGGGTGTTCGGGTGCCCTCTCGCCGACGACGTCGATGTGAAGACCGGTGAACGGGACCCTCATCTTCTGGAGAAGGCTGATGACGTCCAGGCCGGTGCAAGCCCCCGCGGCGACCAGTAGCAGTTCAGTGGGCTTGGGACCGGCCGCCGGAGCGTTCGCTCCTCCTGCCGGGGGCCGCGGGACGCCGGCGGCGGTCTCGCCCGGGGCGAAGTTCACGAGAACGGGCGCGCCCGTGTCCCCGAAACCCACAAAACGCCTGTCGCCATGCCAACTCAAGGTCACTCTGGTCGTCACGCCGAGACCCCCCGGTCAGAATCGTCAGGTGTAAGGTAGAGTTTTCCCAACCCCGCCCGGCATCCCTCCCTGAGACCGGCCGCCGACGGCCTGCCCAAGACGAAGCCCGCCGGCCTCGCGCTCGTCAGGATTCCCCCTGTCGCGTGGCCTGAAGGAGAACGCGTGTTCGGGTCGAACTCCCTGGCGAAAGGAGTTGAGGCTCGTGCCTGGCATGGCCGAGGTCTACGGGTGGGTCAGGGAAACGAGGAAAGGGCTTCTCGAGTGGTGCGCGTCGCTCCCGGCCGACGTCTATCTCCAAGAGCGGGACGAGTTCGGGTGGGGGTCGATCAGGAACACGCTTATTCACACGGCCGACTGCTATCGGTTCTGGCTGGCCGAGGAGGCTCTGGGGCGGGGGATGGACAGGTTCGACCCGTCCACTCACCCCGACGCGCAGTCGGCGTTCGCGCTCTTTGGGAAGGTGGACGACATCGTCGCCGCCTTCATCGCCGAGTTCCCCCGGGAGGAGCTCGGGCGGTCGCTGGTTCGTCAGGTGCGGTGGCAACCTGAGCCTCTCGTTATAAGCCCGCTTTGGCTGTTGGCTCACACTGTCACCCACGAGTTCCACCATAAAGGGCAGATTGTGACCATGGGGCGCATCCTGGGGAAACCGGCTCCGGAGACCGACCTCTGGATACCCGGCTAGTACGGCTTTGACTGGGCGGGTCTAGCGGTTACCTGAAGTCGAGGATGACGACCCGCCGCTCGAGAAGCTGCGTCGCAAGGTCTCGATGAAGGCTTGGAAGTTGGCCGGGCCTTTCTTGTGGGCCTCGTTCATCTTCCGCCTGACGGATTCGGCCCTGGCGGTCTCGCCCATGTTGAGGAAATGCGTCAAGGCGAGGTGGTAGAGGTTCCCCGCCACCTCCGGGCCGCCGCCGGCACCGTCGAGCCGGGCTTTGTAGTCGCCCTCGGTCTCGTACGACTCGCCTTCAGCGAGCAACGCCCGTCGTTCGGCTTCCTCGTCCCCACTGAGCTTGTAGAGCTGGCGCAAGGACTTCAGTAGCCAACGCACGAGATGGTACTCCCGGGCCTTGACGAACGTCATCATGGCCTTCTCGAGGTCCTTGACAAGCTTGCCGCGTTGCTCCGGCGTGAGAGTCTCGGCCAGCCCCATCAAGGCCTCCGCGACCCTGGGGACGTACATGGTGGTCGAGGAGTTGCACATCCTGTCGATGAGAGCCAGGGCCGCGTCTCGCGTCGGGAAGAGGAGCTCCGGAACCCTGAACTGCCTGGCCAGGACACAGGCCCGGCGCATGGCCCGGAAGGCGCTGTTCCCGTCGCCGCGCCCGGCCGCCAGGCGGGCGCAATCGACGTAGGCCTTGACTGCCGCCTGTCCCGCTTCCCGGTCCCGGAACTTGTCCCACAGGAAGTCCGAATACCTGGCCTTGTGTAGAGGGTTGGTCGTCTCGGCGGCCCGCGCCTTGAGGTACTGCTGGGTGTGGGGTGGGAGGGAGTAGAAGTCGGGATAAGGAGAACCGTCCGACCGCGAGTACCTGGGGCCGAAGTAACCGCCGGTATCGAAAGACTCCGTCTCGCGGAACGCGAAGACCAGACCTTGGAGCCGCGCGTGGGCGGCCTCGTCGAGTTCCCCGGAAGAAGCGAGCATGTCCGCGGCCCTCATGAACGCTTCGCTTCTCGCGGATGCCAGCGCATAGGTCGCCCCGGTATCCGACTCGATTCGTTCGAGCAGCTCCGTGGCCCGTCGGGACATCTCGTCCCCCTCCTTGCCGGCGCGATCCTCCAGGACACCTCGGGTCCCGGGCCCCGGGATGCCGCTGGTAACCGTACATGCTTCTTCCGCCCGAGTCGGATTCCTCCGTCGGGCCCGCTGCAACCGGAATCTGCTCCTCGTCTCCGCCGTCCTAAGGGGGCGTGGCTTTACGAGGGGTGTCGGTTCCGGATCGCGGCTGCCCTGCACGCTGCCTGAAACCTTGCGGAGCGGACCCCGGCCGTGACGGCACTCGGGGAAAGGGATCTCGGGCGGCTTTCCCGTGTCAAGTCACCTAAGAAAGTAACCGAAGGCGTTTCCTTGACAAGCCCCTCGAGGCCTTATTACACTGGTAGCAGCCAGGACGCACCCTTTAAACCGGCCCGGTGAGGCGGTAAGGAGACCGGAGTTATGACGTGCGCGAAGGTACCCGGCGAGGGCGGTGGAGCCTTCCGCCGGGTTCCGTCTCCCGGACCGGTCTGACCCCTCGCCGTCGAGGGGTCTTTCGATTCTAGGGGCGGCCGTCGGGGTCCGGGGTTTGCGTACGGGGGCTGCCGGTTCGGCTTTCGGAGGGGAGGTGCCAAACAGGTGATTCTTCAACCCAAAGCCCAGATCATGGACAAGGAAGCCATCGACAGGGCCTTGCGGCGTATCGCTCACGAGATTGTCGAGAAGAACAAGGGTACTGAGGACGTCATGCTCATCGGTATCCGGCGCCGCGGAGTCCCCCTGGCCGAGAGGCTCCGTGCACACATACGGGAAGTAGAGGGAAGTGAACCGCCCCTCGGCGTCCTCGACATCACCCTTTACCGAGACGACCTTACGACCCGGTCCGACGCCCCCCAGGTCCACCGGACGGAGATACCCGAGAGCGTCCGCGGGAAGAAGGTCGTTCTCTGCGACGATGTGCTCTACACCGGACGGACCGTGCGCGCGGCCATGGACGCCATCATGGACCTCGGCCGACCCAAGGCCATCCAACTCGCGGTGCTCGTTGACCGTGGCCACCGGGAGCTGCCTATCCGCGCGGACTACGTCGGCAAGAACGTGCCCACCTCGGGGCGAGAGGTCATCGAAGTCAAGTTCCGTGAGACCGACGACGAGGAAGACAAGGTTCTGATCGTGGAGAAAGTGGAAGACTGAGTCAGGGGAGTACAGAGATGACACCCTTTAAGGGCCGGTCCGGTGAGGCCGGCAAGGGACACGTAGGAACGCGGGCCTCGGACCGCCGCGGCGGTCTCGGGGTCTTTGTTCTTTTCGGGGAGTGAAGGATCTTGGGACTCAGACGCAAGGACATCCTGACCCTTGAGGACATGGATGTCGAAGAGATGACGACGGTCCTCGACACGGCCGAGTCACTCAAGGAGATCCTCAGCCGCGACATCAAGAAGGTTCCCACGCTCAGGGGCAAGTCGGTCCTGACCCTCTTCTACGAGGCCTCTACCAGGACTCGAACGTCCTTCGAACTCGCGGGGAAGTACATGAGCGCCGATACGGTCAACATAGCCACTACGACGTCGGCCGTGGTCAAGGGGGAGACACTCAAGGACACGGCCTGGAACGTGGAAGCCATGGGCATCGACTGCATCGTGATGCGCCATCCGGTCGCCGGGGCTCCTCACTTCCTAGCCCGCCTGTGCCAGGCGTCGGTCATCAACGCGGGGGACGGGATGCACGAGCACCCGACTCAGGGCCTCCTCGACATGTTCAGCATCCGGGAACGGAAGGGCAGGCTGGTGGGGCTCAAGGTCGCCATCATCGGGGACATCCTGCACAGCCGGGTGGCCCGGTCGGACATCTGGGGCCTCGGCAAGATGGGCGCGGAAGTGTGGGTGGCGGGTCCTCCGACCCTGGTTCCCCCCGAAGTTGAGCGAATGGGACCGGCCTTTGGAGGCCGGCTGCGGGCGACCCACAGGGTGGACGAGGCCATCGAGGGCGCGGACGTGGTCATGGTGCTCAGGCTGCAGCTGGAGAGGCAGAAGAAGGGGCTCTTCCCGAGCATCCGCGAGTACTCGCGGGTGTTCGGGGTTAACCGGGCCAGGTTGGCCCTAGCCAAGGATGATTTCATCCTCATGCACCCAGGGCCGATGAACCGGGGGGTGGAGATCGCCTCCGACGTAGCGGACGCGGACTACTCCGTCATCCTCGAGCAGGTCACCAACGGGGTGGCCGTGAGGATGGCCATCCTCTACCTGCTCTTGGGTGGGTCTGAATCTCCGGTCCAGGCGGTCGCCGGCCCGAGCGGCGGTGGCCCTACAGGGGCTAGAGGACCCGGCGGGGGAGGGGATCAGAGATGAAGCTCATCATCAGAGGCGGACTGGTCGTCGATCCGGTCGGCGGTAAGGCTGAGATCAGCGACGTTGTGGTGGAGGACGGCCGCGTGATGGCCGTCGGACGGGCCGCGGGAGGCGACAAGGCTCCGGGGCCGGGCGCGCCCGGCGGCGCCCGGGGAAGCGCACGCGATGACCGGACCACGGTCGTCGTTGACGCGTCGGGGAAGGTTGTCCTGCCAGGCCTGATCGACTCTCATGTCCACCTGCGAGAACCGGGCCAGGAGCACAAGGAGGACATCGCCTCAGGGAGCGCGGCCGCCGCTCTCGGAGGGTTCACGACCGTCGCGGCCATGCCCAACACAGACCCCGTCATAGACAGCCGCACGGGTGTGGAGTTCATCCTGAAGAGGGCCGGGGAGGTCGGCCTGGTCAACGTCCTGCCGGTGGGAGCGGTGACCAAGGCACAGAAAGGCCAGGAACTCGCGGAACTCGGCGAGATGGCCGCCGCCGGCGCAGTGGCTTTCTCGGACGACGGGCACCCCGTGTCGAGCGCCGAGATCATGCGCTGCGCTCTGGAATACGCCAAGACGTTCGAGCGGCCCGTGCTCGATCACTGCGAGGACCTCGACCTGGTGAACGAGGGGGTCATGAACCAGGGCTATTGGGCTACGGTTCTCGGTCTCAGAGGCATCCCGGCCGCGGCCGAGGAAGTGATGGTCGCCCGCGACATCATTCTGGCCGCCATGACCGGAGGACGGCTTCACCTGACCCACCTGTCCACGGCGGGATCGATGGAGCTCCTCCGGAGGGCGAAGGACCGCGGCCTGAACGTGACGGCCGACGTGACCCCCCACCACCTGTCGCTGACCGACGAGGCCGTCCGGACCCTAGACTACGATACCAGCACGAAGGTCAACCCGCCTCTCCGCTCGGAAAGCGACCGCGGGGCGCTCCTCGCCGCGGTGAGAGACGGGACCGTTGACATTGTCGCTACCGATCACGCTCCACATCACTTCGACGACAAGGACGTTGAGTACAACTACGCCGCCTTCGGCATGGTCGGCCTGGAGACCGCGGTGGGGCTCATCGTGACCAACCTCGTGGGCCCCGGCTACCTGGACTGGGTCGGCATGGCCCGGCTCATGAGCCTGAACCCGGCGCGGCTGCTCGGGCTCGAGACCAAGGGCCTCCTCAGGGTCGACGCCGACGCGGACGTCACCATAGTGGACCCCAAGGCGGAATGGACCGTGGACCCCGACAGGTTCGCCTCCAAGGGGCGCAACACACCGTTCGCGGGGATGAGGCTCCGCGGGCGTGTGACGGAGACCGTAGTCGGCGGTCGCCTCGTGGTCTCGGGCGGCAAACTCATCTAGGCGGGGCGGGGAGCATGGGTGTTTCGGACAACAAGGGGACGTGGCGGGGCCGGGCCGAGGTCACCGATAGCCGTAGGCTCGCTCCTTCGGGTCCCGCAGCGGGCTATTCTGAGTCTAACCAGGCACGGAGCTACCACCGCCTGGGCCTCAAGGCCCCCGAGGTCGCGGGACGGGTCCGCCCGGGGCAGTTCCTTCACGTTCTGTGTCCACCGGGGGACCCCCGGGGGCACTCCCCTGGCCGTCCTCTCCTACGGAGGCCGCTTAGCGTGCACGATGCCGACCCCCAGGCCGGCACGGTCGAGATGCTGTTCGAAGTGAGAGGACCCGGGACGGCCGCGCTGGCGGCTACCCTGCCTGGAGACGTCCTCGACGTGGTCGGCCCGTTAGGAGGCGGCTGTTTTCCCGTTTCCGGCGACGACAGGCCGTCCGGCGCGACGGCCGGTCGGACGCCGCCCGAGCCCCGGAGCCTGACGGCGATACTTGTCGGAGGCGGGGTCGGGCTGGCCCCGCTCCTGCTCCTCGCCAGGGTCCTGGGCACGGCAAGGGCCCGCGTGCGTGTGTTGGCGGGGGTAGCCTCGCGAGCCGACCTTGTCCTCGTCGAGCCGTTCTACGCCCTGCCGGGCCTGTCAGGCCTGGTCGTGGCGACCGAGGAGAGAACGGCGGGGGCCGAGCCCGGTCTAGTCGCCGACCTTCTGGCAAGAGAACTCTCGGAGCTGCCGGGGCTCCGGGGCGTGGACCCCGGCCCCGTCGTGGTCTACGCCTGCGGGCCCAGGCCCATGCTGCGGGAAGTGTCAAGGCTCGCGCGGGGGGCCGGGGTGGAGGCGTGGGTGTCGGTGGAGGAGAGGATGGCCTGTGGTGTGGGCGCGTGCCGCGGGTGCGCGGTGCGTACGACCGGGCGCCCGCCCTACAGGCTCGTCTGCCGGGATGGGCCGGTCTTTGCGGCAGGGGAGATCGATTGGGGCGGAGCTGAGCCATGAGGCCCGATCTTGGAGTCGCGTTCGCCGGCCTCCGGATGAAGACACCGGTGATGACCGCGTCGGGGACGTTCGGCTACGGCCGTGAATACGCCGGCCTCGTCAACCTTTCGGCCATCGGTGCGATCGTGGTGAAGGGCGTCTCTCTCGAGCCTTGGGAGGGCAACCGGCCTCCGAGAATCATCGAGACGGCCTCGGGGATGCTGAACTCCATCGGGCTCGAGAACCCGGGGCTGGAGCGCTTCCTTGAGGCGGACTTGCCGTGGCTTGTCTCGTCCGGCGCTCCGGTGATAGTCAACGTCGTCGGTCGCACCCCCACCGAGTACCGCGAGGTCGCCAGGGCTCTCGACGGCGCCCCGGGAGTAGCAGCCCTGGAAGCCAACATCTCCTGCCCCAACGTCGAAGAGGGCGGCCTGGCCTTCGGGGCCGACCCCGAGGCCGCCTACGGTCTCGTGGCCGCGATGCGGGAGGCGACGTCCCTCCCGCTCATCGTCAAGCTGACCCCCAACGTGACCGACGTGGCCGGCCTTGCCAAGCGGGTCGTGGACGCCGGCGCCGACGCCGTATCCCTGATCAACACGCTGGTGGGCATGGCCATAGACGTGGAGAGCGGTCGGGCCGTCCTGGCCCGCGGCACAGGTGGCCTGTCAGGCCCCGCGGTCAAACCCGTTGCCCTGGCCATGGTCTATCGTGTCGCGGCCGCCGTCAGCGTGCCGGTCATAGGGATGGGGGGCATATGGACAGGCCGGGACGCGGTCGAGTTTCTCATGGCTGGCGCGTCGGCGGTGGCCGTGGGGACGGCCACGTTCGTCGACCCTTCGGCCCCTGTGCGAATCGCCGGCGAGATCGCGGAGTTCTTGGCCCGACGGGGCTACGGGTGGGTGGGCGACCTTGTCGGCGTCGCCAACCCGGGTTTCCGAGCCGGCCGGCCTTCGCGGCTGGCCGACGAGGACCCCGTACGGAACAATCAGGGAGGCACGCTCGATGACTGAGGTCCCGCCAGTCATAGTCGCTCTGGACTACCCGGAGAAGTCCCCCGCTCTGAAACTGGCCGCCAGGCTTGCCGGCCGGGTGGCCTACTTGAAGGTCGGGCTCGAGCTCTACACCGCCGAAGGCCCGTCGGTCATCGGCGAGCTAGCACAGGCGGGCCACCGGGTGTTCGCCGACTTGAAGCTCCACGACATACCGAACACGGTGTCCCGGGCGGCGAAGGCCGTGAGGCGCGCCGGGGCGAGCATGCTGACGGTCCACGCCTCGGGAGGGACGGGGATGATGCGCGCCGCGTGGGACGGGGCGGGCCCGGAGGTGAGCGTCCTGGGAGTCACGGTCCTCACCAGCCTCGGCCAGGCCGACCTCGCGGGGACGGGAGTCGCGGGGCACGTGATTGACCAGGTCCTTCGCCTGGCCGCGCTCGCCTCTGAGGCCGGCTTGTCGGGCGTTGTCGCCTCGCCTCGTGAAGCCGCGCGGCTCAGGGCCGTCCACAAGCCGCCTTTCCTCGTCGTTACTCCCGGGGTGCGGCCGGCGTGGGACCCGGCCCCCGGCGACCAGGCCCGCGTATCATCGCCGCGCCAGGCCATCCTCTCGGGCGCCGACTTCGTGGTAGTGGGGCGTCCGGTGACCGGGGCGGCCGACCCCGTGGAAGCGGTCGAACGCATCGGCGAGGAGACTCTCGCCGCCCTCAGGGAACGCGGCCGCCCCCGTCCCTTCGGCGAGAGGCTTGAGTGACGAGAGAAGAGGAGATGTTTCGGGTGAGTGCGAGGAGACTACACGGCGAGAAGCTGCTCGAGAGACTGCGCGAGGTGGGCGCGGTCCTGGACGGCCACTTCCTCCTGACCTCGGGCAAACACAGCCCGGTCTTCATCCAGTGTTCCCAGGCCCTGCAGTACCCCGCGGACGCGGAGCGTATCGCCAAGACCCTGGCGGCGAGATTCGCCGCGCTGGAGCCGACGGTCGTGGCCGGGCCGGCCATGGGCGGCGTGATTCTCGCCCACGAGGTGGCTCGAGCTCTGGGGGTCAGGAGCTCGTTCACTGAGAAGCAGAACGGGTCACAGGTCTTCCGGCGCGGGTTCCGGCTGACCGATGAGGACAGGGTCCTCTTGGTCGAGGATGTCCTCACGACCGGGGGGTCCGTGTTGCGTTCGGCGGCGGCCGTCAAAGCCGCCGGGGCCGCTATCGTCGGCGTGGGTCTCATCATCGACAGGACGGCCGGAAAGGCCGCCGAGGCTCTGGGTCTGGGTCCGGGCGTCGAGGTCCGGGCGCTCGCCTTCATGGACGCGCCCGGGTATCCCCCCGACCAGTGCCCCATGTGCAGGGACGGGGTGCCGCTCGTAAGACCGAAGGAGCAGGACCCGGTCGGCTAGGCGGGAAGCCGTCCGGCGGAACGCCACAGGCCGAGGACGCCGCCGGGCTCTTCTCCGCCGGCGCGCCGGCCAGGGATAACCAGGCTTCGATGACCGCGCGGGCCACGGGCGCCGCCGTCCGGCTGCCACTTCCGCCCTGCTCCACTACCACCGCGACGACTATGCCGGGGTCATCGTACGGAGCCCAGCCGACGAACCAAGCGTCGTCGGCGAGCCCCAGTTCCTTCCCGTGCTCGGCTGTTCCGGTCTTGCCGGCGACGTCGACGCCCCATCGGGCCCTGAACTCCGGGCCGAAGACGTGCGCGGCGGTGCCGGCGTACCGGCCGCCCGGGTCCATGGCCACTCGCAGCATGCCCTCGCGGACCGCCCTCAGGGTGGGTTCGGACAACTGGACCACCCCGGCCGCCTCCGGGTGGGCCCGGGCCACAACGAACCCGTTCTCGTCCAGCACGGCGTCGACGACGTAGGGCCGCCACCGTGTCCCACCGTTGGCCAGGGCCGCGGTGAGGACGGCCATCTGAAGCGGTGTCACGGTGTGGCCCCCCTGGCCGATAGCCGCGTCCATGACCTCTGCCGGCCAGTAGGTCGGGTCGTCCGGGAAGGAGGCCGCCTTCCACGCCCGTCCCGGGACAGTCCCTCCGGGCTCTCCGCCGGTGGCGGGTCCGGTGACGGTCGGCCCGAAGCCGGCGTGAGCCTCGCAGAGGTCGAGTCCTGACGGCTCGCCGAGACCGAACTCCCTCGCCCACCGCTCGAGCCCGTCGACGCCGAGCCTGAGACCGACCTCGTAGAAGAATACGTTGCACGACCAGGCCAGGGCGTCTTGGAGCCGGACTTGGCCGTGGCCGCCCCGGAGCCAGCATTTCTTCCTTCCGACGGAGTGGAGCCCCGGGTCCGGGACGGCCTCGTCCTCGCGGACCACCACCTCCTCCAGGGCGGCGCACGCCGTTACAAGCTTGAACGTCGAGCCGGGAGCGTACAGCCCGAGCGTGGCCCTGTTGAGAAGAGGGGTAAGGGGATGCCCCACCAGGGTGGCGGCCGGTACCGCCGCGGCCCCGCCGGTGAAAGCGGCGGGGTCGAACGACGGGCGGCTCACCAAGGCCAGAACAGCGCCGGTGGAGGGGTCGAGGGCCACCAGGGCCGCTCCCGGCGCCGCCCACAGGCCCCCCGAATCCCGCCTCGCCCTGAACATGGCCTCTCCGAGATGATAGAAGGCCACGTCTTGGAGCCTGGAGTCGACCGTCAGTTGAACGTCGCTTCCCGGCCGCCCCCGCTTCGTCGCCACCAGTCTTGTCGCCTTGCCCGTCGCGTCCACCTCGTAGACAGCGGCCATGGGTTCGCCTCGGAGAAGCCAATCACAAACCGCCTCGACGCCCCCTAGGCCGCGGATGTCCCCTGGGGCGTAGAGGTGCGGATAGGCGTCGAGGTCGGCCCGGCTTACCTCGCCCGTGTACCCGATGAGGTGCGCGGCGGCGGGGCCGAGCGGGTAGTCGCGGACGGGCTCCACGCCCAGGCTCACCTCGGGCAGTTCGAGCGCGGTCTCGGCCAGCCGCGTGTAGGTGACGGGGTCGACGTCGCGGGCGACGATGACCGGGGCGTAGTGGCGGCCCAGGGAACGCTCGACTTCCGCCCTGATCCGCCACGCCGGTACCCCGGTGGCCCGGGCCAGAACACCGAGGCGGCGTTCGAAGCGGTCCCGGTCCTGGCACGTCACGGCCACGGTCAGCGCGGGCCGGCTTGTCGCCAGGACCACCCCTTTCCTGTCGAGAATGCGGCCGCGTGAGACTGGTTGGTGGACCTCTCGGTAGGCGTTCGCGTCGGCCTCGGCGGCGAACTCGGACCAGCGCACCAGCTGGAGCCAGGACAAGCGGAGCGCGAGAAGCGAGAAACAGATCCCCACACAGAGAAGGAAGGTCTTGAGCCGCGCCGCGGCCAGGCCCGGACCTTCACCCCGGCGGTCCCCGGGCCGCTCCAAAGCAGACTTCACCTCGCTTCCGGCGGGTGTGACCGGCGGTGGTCCCGCCGGAAGAATACATATTCGGCTTCGAGGCGAAGATGGTCCGTGGGGCCGGCATCAGGACCGCGTCATCCGGCAGGAGCGCGGCGCTGAAGGATGAAATTGGGGGCCATGAACCAGAGAGTGCTCGTCGTCGACGACGAGGCCCACATCCGCGAGCTCATCTGTCTCTACCTGGGGCAGGCAGGGTTCGAGACCTTGGAGGCGGAGAACGGGCGGACGGCCTTGGAGATGTTCAGGTCCGAGAATCCGAGCCTCATCGTTCTCGATTTGATGCTTCCCGAACGGGACGGGTGGGAGGTGTGCCGGGAGGTCCGGGCGACCGGCGACACCCCGATCATCATGCTGACGGCGAGGGACGCCGAGACCGAGAAGCTGCTCGGCTTCGCCCTGGGGGCCGACGACTACGTGACCAAGCCGTTTCAGCCCCGGGAGTTGGTCGCGCGCGTTCGGGCCGTCCTGAAACGCTCCGGGCGCCCCTCGGCCGAGGCCCGGCCCGACCCCGGGACAACCGCCGGGACTGTTGCGGCCGGCGGGTCGGGACCAACCGCCACGGGCGGGGGGGAAGCCGGAGAGCCCCACCGGCTGGCCCCCATCCTCGACTTCGGCACGTTCCGGCTGAACCGCCTGAGCCGCGAACTGGAAGTCAGGGGCAAGCCGACCCCTTGTCCGGCCAAGGAGTTCGACCTGCTTTGGCTACTCGCGAGCCACCCCGACCGGGTCTTCGGCCGCGAGGAACTCCTCGAACGCGTCTGGGGCTATCAGTACTTCGGCGATCTGAGGACCGTCGACGTTCATGTGCGGAGAGTCCGGCAGAAGATAGAGCCCCGCCCGGATGAGCCGCGGTTCATCCTCACCGTGTGGGGAATCGGCTACAAGTTCAAGGCCGCCGCCCCGGACCTCGACGAGGAGCGCCCTTGATGGGCCTTCGGGGCAAGCTTTTCGCCAGCCACTTCCTCCTCACGCTCGCCGTCGTCCTTCTCATAGGCCTGGTGACGCTCGGTCGCGTGCGGGGCTTCATCATTCAGTCCGCGAGAGTGACCCTGGAAGGTCAGGCCCGGCAAGTGAGTCAGGCCGCGGGCCGGGCGTTCTTCCTCGCGGACGAGCGGCAATCGACCGCCTTCGGGGGTGGGCTGGCCTCAGCGGGTCTGGCGCGACTCGTCAGCCAGCTGGCTGCCGCCGACTTCCTGGTGGTCGACGCCGGCGGACGCATACTGGTGGGGTCGGACCGGCTTGGCCTGCTTGTCGGGGTCGTACTGGAGGACGGCATCGTCAACCGGGCCCTTCGGGAGGGTGAGACGGTGTCGGACACCAAGCGCGACCAACTCGGACGCCTATCAGTCATTGCCGTCGCTCCGGTCATGGGTCCCCAGGAAGCGGTCGTCGGAGCCGTCGCGCTGGTGAGGCCGGTGAGAGAAGTCACCCAGGCGACCCAGCGTTTCTTCGTCCTGGTGGTCCAGGGGCTTCTTCTGGGTGTAGGCCTGTCTTTGGCCCTGAGCGTGTTCCTGGCCAGGGGGTTGACCCGCTCGCTGACGGCTCTTGAAGCAGCCACATCGAAGATCGCCTCGGGTGACTTCGACCACAGAGTCCCGGTCGAAGACGACGATGAGATCGGGAGAGTCGCGCACGCCTTCAACACCATGACTCAGAGACTGGGTGACCTTGAGCGGGAGCGGCAGGACTTGTACGCCAGCGTATCCCACGAGTTGAGGACGCCTGTCACCTCCATCAAGGGGTTCGCGCAGGCTCTCCAGGACAACGTCGGCGGGCCCGAGGAACGACACCGCCACACGAGCATCATCCTTGAAGAGGCCTCACGCCTGGAGCGTCTGGTGGCAGACCTGTTCCAACTGGCGCGGCTAGAGACGGGCCAGGTCGATTTCGAGTGGCGGACCTTGGACCTCGCGGCTTTGGTTGCCGGGACCGCCGCCAAGCACCGGCCGAGAGCCCAGGAGCGAGGCATCGAACTCGTCCTCGAACCTTGTAGCGATGAGGCGGGGGAGCTTCCCGTCCGCGGGGACCCCGACCGGCTGGCCCAGGTCTTGACCAACCTCGTGGACAACGCGCTTCGATTCACGCCGGCAGCAGGACGGATCACGGTCGGGGCCCGTCGGGCCGGGCCCTCTGACATGCCCGGAGGCCCGCCGGCGGTGCCCGCCGCCCGTCCCGAGGCTCGGGAGATGGCCCTCGTGACCGTCGGCGACACCGGCCCCGGCATCCCGGAAGACGACCTCGACCGGGTCTTCGAACGGTTCTACACGGTAGACCGCTCCAGGGCTCGGGAGAGGGGCGGCACGGGGCTCGGCCTCGCCATAGCGCGTGAGATTGTCGAGGCTCACGGTGGCAGGATCTGGGCCTCCCGTGGGTCCGGGGGCGGAGCCCTGGTCGCGTTCACCGTCCCGATAGAGCATAGCCGGCAAGACGTCGGGGGAGGGCATCAGTGATGAGCACAGACGACAGGCCGGCCGGCTCTCCGGAAGGCCTGAGCCGGGCGGACCGCAGCGAGAAGCGGCGCCGCGGAACCACGAAGGTACGCGGTGCGGCCCTGCGGGCGGCCAAGCCCTCGCCGCTGCCGCCGCACCCCGAAGGACTCAAACCCTCGATCTGGCCACCTCTGGCGTTGCTCGCCGCCATAGCTCTCGCGGGTTGGAGCCCGTTGGCCGCTTTCGTCGCCGTGGGCGTGGTCTTGGCCTACGCCGCCGCCACCCGGAACAATAGGAGGCAACACCTGCTCTACGCGTATATCCAGGGCCACAGGCAGTTTCGAGCCGGAGACTACGAGGCGGCCTTGGCTAACTTCGAGGATATGGAGAATGGGGGGTTCTCGCCGCCGGCCGTTGTCCGCGCCATCGGGCTGACGAACTACAACCTCGGCCGCTGGGCTGAGGCCGCCAGCTATCTGGAGGATGTCCCTGACCGTACGCCGGAGGAGAGCGGGGCCCTCGGCCACGCCCTTTTGGAACTCGGCGAGTTGCCCCAGGCGATAGAGGTCCTGGACGGTATCGAAGACCCACCCCCCGTGGTCAGGGTCACGAGAGCGGTGGCCGACTTGAAGGCGGGGCGACCCCGTGACGCCGCGCGGAAGCTCGAGGCCGTCCTCGACCAGGCGGGCGGCGGTCAGGCTCCGGCGGCCGAGCCCTACCTCGGGGCGAGGTACTGGCTCGGAACGGTCCTGCGCGACCTCGGCGAGGAAGAGCGGGGGACGAGACTCCTGGGCGAGTTGTACGACCTTGACCCGAGCTACCACGATGTGGCCGTCATCCTGGGGCGGCCGCTACCCGCCCGTGAGACGGAGGAAGGTGACGGGAGCTCCTGAGAAGACCCGCTCGTCCCGTCCCGGTCCTTACCGGTCGTCCGGCTAGATGGGGACGAACGTTGGGTGGCGGGCTCTGAACAGGGCTAGGCGGCGGAAGCCCGCCGCTCTGATGAAGTCGAGGGCCCTGGCGGACTCCTGCCCGACCGTCGCCGCCCTGTGCGAGTCGGACCCGACGGTGACGATTTCCCCGCCCAGCTCGCGGAAGAGCCTGAGCGTCTCGAGGCCCGGGTAGGGCTCGCCGGGAGGCTGCCGGTACCCCGACGTGTTGACTTCCACGCCGAGACCCTCGCGAATGATGGTCACCAGTATCTCTCTGAGCAGTTCCCTGTGGTCACCCGCTCGGAAGACTCCGAACGTCGGCGACCTCTTGACGAGGTCAAGATGACCCAGAACGTCAAAGGCCCGCATTCGGACGGCTTCGCGGACCCCCGCGTAGAGACTCCCGAAGTACTCCCGAGACGCGGCCTGAGGACCCAGGGGGTCGGTATACTCAGGAAGCTGGACCAGGACTCCGCGGATGCTGTGAAGTGAGCCGATCACGATGTCGAACCCGGGGTCATAGGTGTCGAGATAGGGACCCAAAGCCTTGAGGTTGTGGGGCTCTAGCCCCAGCTCCGCCCCGAGCCCCACGTCGAGCGTCCCCGCCCAGCGATCGCGGACGGCGGAAACGGCTTCTTGGTAAGCTCTTGCGTCGAGCACCCGGCCGGGGTGGTAGGCAGGCTCAGGCCAGTCGGGCGGAGGCGGGAACTCCAGGTGCTCCGTGAAGATGACGCCGCCGAGACCCCGCTCGGCGGCGTCAGCGACGCATTCCTCGGGCGTCGCCAGGCTATCCTCCGAGAAGCGCGTGTGGATGTGATAGTCAATCAGGGTCTTGCGACCGTGGCTCACCGGGAGCGACCCGTCCTCACAGGCGGACCTTCCTGATAACGTATATCCCGCCGGCCCAGACCAGGGCGAGCAGGACGACGTAGAAGAGGACCCATTCGGTCTCGACCTCCCGCAGGAGACGGATGGACACGGCCTGGAGTGCCTGAGCGCCAAGCTGGTAGGCAGTGCAGTAGGTGAGTGACCCGACGAAGAGTGCCGGCAGGACCTTCCAGGGCTTGACGTGGGCCATGCCGGTGCCGAGGAGGGCCGCCGGCCGGAGAACCCCCAGCCATCTCGAGGCGAGGGCCAAAAGGGCCCCGTAGCGCAGGGCGAACGAACGTACCCTAGCCAGGCGGTCGGGTTTCGTCCAGAAGTTGACGTGATGTTCGCCTACGGACGTAGCGCCCGCCGCCGTGGCCGGAGCCGGCTCGGTGCTCCTCGGGGCCATCCGGCCGGCTAGCCAGTAGGTGATGAAACCCCCGACCGTGCTGCCAGCCGTAGCGACCAGAATGACCGCGGCCAATGACACGTTCCCGGCTGCGACCAGGTAGGCTGAAACGAGGAACATCACGATTGACGGGATGTGCACCAGAGGGAAACTCGTTCCCTCGGCGACGAAGGCCACGAAGAGAGCGGCGTAGTACCACATGGGAGGTATGAGCCGGAGGCCGGCTATCAGTCTGACCAGGGAAGGTCCGTCCAGGGCCTGACGCTCCCTCCAAGAGCGCTTCCGCGCTCCCGCGTTCCGCCCGCCGCGTTCGGCCGTACCGTCGGGTCTCCGGGGCACAGGGCAAGTGCTATTCTACCAAGCCGCGAGCTATCCTGCACCATCAGCTACCCCGCATTATGAGCTATCCTGCACTATGGACCATGCTGCGCTATGAGCCATGTCGGACCACGCTGACTTCTGTCCCGCATGAAGCTAGCGGCGTCAGTCCTTGTCCGTGACAGGCCTCGGCAGCTGCACACGCGCGGTGTCCACCGTCACGGTCTCGTGCGGGTCATAAAGGACCATCCCGGGAGGTGCCCCTTTGGGCCGTCTCAGGTTCCGGGCCGCGGTGTAGTCGACGGACACTTTCCCTCCTCCACGCGCTGCGGAGAGGTGCGCGGCCAGGGCGGCGGCCTGAAGGACCGAT
>QZJP01000069.1 GCA_003599345.1 Bacillota bacterium
GGGAGCACCAAGCGGTGGATCACGGACGAGGTGAGCCGGCTCGGGGCGTCACGCGAGGGACGATCACCCGCGGCTCGCCGGCCCTTCGTCGGCGGTCACCCGATAGCCGGGGTGGAGAAGAGCGGGTTCGAATCGTCAAGGCCCGATCTTTTCGAGGGGCAGCCCTGGGTGCTGACCATTCCTCGGCCTCACGGCTTGGGGACCGGGGACGCCGGCGGCGCGGCCGGCGAAGCGGCCGTGCGCGTGTCCGCCCTGGCCGCGGGCCTCGGCGCGCGCCCCATGGTCATGTCGCCCGAGGAGCATGACCGCCTCCTTGCCGTCACCAGCCACCTGCCCTACCTCCTCTCCTTGCTTGTCGTTCATCTGGGGGCCCGGGCGGCCGGTTCGCAGCCCGCTCTGGCCGATTTCGTGGCCGGCGGCTACCGCGACGCCACGCGCCTGGCCCTCCAGGACCCCGCGATGGGCACCGACATCCTGGCTACGAACGCTTCCGAACTCGAGCCGGCTCTCCGCGGACTGGCAGCACTGGCCGACGACCTTCTGCAGCGGCTTTCCGACACGAATCCGGCGGCCGGCGGCGACAGCGCCCACATCTTGGCCTTCGCCGCCGAAGCCAGGGCACTACGTCTGGAACTGGGGAGGCTCAAGAGATGGCCGTAAACGTGGAACCGGCGCGGCGACCGCTCAGAGGCGAAATCCGCGTGCCGGGGGACAAGTCTCTAAGCCACAGGGCCCTCATCCTCGCGTCGCTGGCGGGCGGGCCGAGCCGGATCAGGGGTCTGGCGCCCGGCGCGGACGTCGCCTCCACCGGCGATTGCCTGCGAGGCCTCGGCGTGGGGATAACCCGGCCGGGGGGCGGACCGGACGGGGACACGGTCGTGACCCCACCGAGGTGCGGGCTGCTCCCGCCGTCCGGCCCACTGGACGCGGGGAACTCGGGGACGACGATGCGCCTCCTCGCGGGTATCCTGGCCGCGCAGCCTTTCAGATCGACCTTGTCGGGAGACCGGTCGTTGCGGCGACGCCCCATGTCCCGGATCGCCGAACCACTCCGCCGCATGGGCGCCCGAGTGGTGGCCCGCGGGCGGGAGGGCGACGGGGAGACCGCGCCGCTCGAGTTCCGCGGCCCCCTGCCCCCGCGGCCCTTGACCCCCGCGACCCACAGGCTCCCGGTCGCCAGCGCGCAGGTGAAGTCCTGCCTTCTTCTGGCCGGGCTTCACGCCTGCGGGCGGACTACGGTGGTCGAGCCTGTCCGAAGCCGCGACCACACCGAGCGGCTTCTCGCCCGGTTCGGAGTCCCGGTCGACGTCGCCGACAGCCCGGACGGTCACAAGGTCTCCGTGACGAGCGAGGGACTGCCCCGGCTCACCCCGGCGGATCTGGAGGTTCCGGGCGACATCTCGTCCGCCGCTTTCTGGATTGTGGCCGCCCTCCTCGTCCCGGGGTCGGAACTCCGCTTGACCGGGGTTGGTGTGAACCCCACGAGAACGGGCCTCCTGGAGGTCCTGAGGCGGATGGGGGCCGACATCCGGCTGGAAACGACGCGGGTCGCCGTCTCCGCGGCGGGAGACGAGCCGGTGGCCGACATAGTCGTCCTGACCGCCGGCCCGGGCCGGAGCGCCCGTTCGCGGGGCTCGGGCCGGGCGGAGACCGGGCTCGAGGGCACCGTCGTCACCGCCGAGGAGCTCCCGTCGTTGATAGATGAGATTCCGGTCCTGGCCGTCGCCGCCACCCAGGCGGCGGGGACAACTGTCGTGGAAGGAGCCGGAGAGCTCCGGGTCAAGGAGTCCGACCGCCTCACCGCGCTGGCGGTCGAGCTGGGCCGGATGGGCGCCGGGATAGAGATCGACGGCGACCGCCTCATCATCGAGGGCGGCCCGCCGCTTCGCGCCGGCCGAGTCTGGGCCCACGGCGACCACAGGATGGCCATGGCTCTCGGCGTCGCCGGCCTCGCCGGCGGGAGCGGCCACCCGACCGTCGTCGACGGCGCCGAGGCCGCGAGCGTCTCCTACCCGGGTTTCTGGACCGAACTGGCGAGGGTCGCGGGATGAGCGGCCACGACCACTACGCCTTGACCTACGCGGTCCTCGGACGGCCTATCCGGGGCAGTCTCTCCCCGGTGATGCACAACGCGGCTTTCGAGGCTCTCGGGATGGACGCCCGCTACGAGGCCCTGGACGTGGCCCCCGGCGACCTCGGCTCGGTGTTCGAGAAGGCCGCGAGAGGGCACTGGGCCGGGTTCAACCTCACTCACCCGCACAAGACGGCGGGGGCGGCGCTCTGTGACTGGATGTCGCCGGAGGCCGAAGCCGCCGGCGCGGTCAATACCGTCGTCTTCGACGGCCTGAGAGCCGAGGGCCATAACACCGACGTCGTCGCCCTGCGCTCCGTCATGCTGGAGTGGGCGACAGCGGCTGCTTCCGCGGCCGGGCAAGAGAAGCGCTTCTCGGCCGCCGTCTTGGGTTCGGGCGGGGCGGCGCGGGCCGCGGCGGTCGCCGCGGCCCAATCCGGCGCCGGCGAGGTCGTCGTCTCGGCGCGGGCGACGTCCAAGGCGGAGGAGGCCGCCTCGGCGCTCTCCTGGGCGACCCGCAGGTTCGGCGGAGCCCGGCGCGCGGCCGCCGAGCCCGTGATTTGGAGAGGGCTCCGGCTTCCGGAACTGCTTGACGCCCTGAGAAGGTTCGACGTGGTGGTTCAGGCCACGTCGGCCCCCGACAGGGTTCTGCGTTTCGAGGCCGCCCAGTTCGCCCCCGGGGTTCTCGCCGTCGAGCTCAACTACAGGCCCTCACCCTCGACGTCGTTCCTCGAGGCGGCGGCCGCAGGCGGAGCCCGGGCGGTCGACGGGCTGGAGATACTGCTACGCCAGGGGGAGGAAGCGTTCCGTCTCTTCACCGGAGTCCGGCCGCCCGGCGGGGTGATGCGGCGGGCTCTGAGTCAGGCCGTTGGCCGGGGGGCTGGCGGCGAGAAAGGAGTCGGTTCTTGATGCCGCCGAGGCTGTTGACGGCCGGTGAGTCTCACGGGCCGGCTCTCGTGGTGGTCGTCGATGGGCTCCCCGCAGGCATCCCGTTCGGCGAGGAGGCCCTCGCCGGCGAACTCGCGCGCCGGCAGGCCGGTCACGGGCGGGGTCCCAGGGCGTCGCGGACCTGCGAACAAGCCAGGATAGTCGGCGGCGTCTCGGGCGGGTTCACGACCGGAGCCCCCGTCGCCGTCGAACTCGCCAACCCCGACCCGGGCCCCGGCACCGGACCCACGACCCCGGCTGACCCGGTACCCCGGCCGGGGCACGCCGACCTGGCCTTGGCGGTCAAGTACGGGTCGGTCGACTTCCGGCCTCACGCGGAACGGGCCAGCGCGCGGGAGACCGCGGCCCGGGTGGCCGGGGGAGCCCTGGCCAAGGCCTTCCTTGGCTGCCTGGGGGTCTCGGTGGGGTCGCACGTCACCGCCATCGGGGGAGTGGGGGTCCCAGGGTGGGATTCCTCCAGGGCCGCGGGCCTCGACGCCGGGGGGTGGCGGGAGATTCTCAAGGCCGCCGAGACCAGCCTTGTGCGCTGCGCCGACCACGGGGCCGGCGAGCGGATGGCTACAGCGATAGACGCCGCCCGGGTCCGGGGCGACACCCTCGGGGGCGTGTTCGAGGTCATAGCCTTGGGATGCCCCGCGGGAATCGGGGCGCCGGGCCAATGGGACACGCGCCTTGACACCCGGCTCGCGGGAGCGGTGATGAGCGTCCCGGGGGTGAAGGCCGTCGCCATCGGGCTCGGCTTCGACGCGGCCGCGCTCCCGGGCGCCGAGGCGCACGACGCGATAGTGCCGGGAGACGGCCCGCTGGGCACCGCCCGGAGCTCCAATCGCGCCGGCGGCGTCGAGGGCGGGATGACGAACGGCCAGCCCGTGGTCGTCAGGGCCGCCATGAAACCGATTCCCACGCTGGCTAAGCCCCTCCCGTCCGTGGACCTGTCCACCGGGCAGGCCTGCCCCGCCTCTAAGGTCCGCGGTGACACCTGCGCCGTTCCGGCGGCGGGAGTGGTGGCCGAGACGATGGTCGCCTGGGTCCTGGCCGTCTCCGTCGTCGAGGCGTTCGGCGGGGACACGGTGGACGCCGTCGGGCGCCGCCTGGCCGGGTCGCCCGGCGGAGGAGCGAGCTGATGGCGGCGGGGGACCGGTGGGAACGGGCGCGGGCGCCCGTCGTGCTCGTCGGCTTCATGGCCGCCGGCAAGACGACAGCCGGCCGTATCCTGGCGTCTCTGACCGGGCGGGAGTTCCTCGACCTGGACGATCTCATCGCCCTGGGTTCCGGCAGGCCGGTCCCGGACATCATCCGGACTTCGGGCGAGGCGCGCTTCCGCGGGCTCGAGGCCCGAGCCCTGGCCGCGGCCTGCCGCACGTCCGGCACGGTCATCGCCACCGGGGGCGGCGCGGTGATGGCCGCCGCGAACCGGCGAACCCTGGCCCGGGCGGGGTGCCGCGTCGTGTGGCTCAAGGTCTCGCCGGCCGAGGTCCTTCGCCGGGCCGGGAGGACGAGCGACCGGTCCGACGCGCCGACCCCCGGCCATGGTGCCGGCCGGCCCCTCCTGCCCCCGACGGTGGAAGAGGTGGGCCGGCTGCTCGCGGCCCGCGAGGAAGGCTACCGGGACGCGGCCACCCTCGAAGTGTCCACGGAGGGGCGGTCGGCCGAGGCGGTGGCTCGCGAACTGGCTGTCCTCCTGGAACTCCCGGGCGGCCGGAGCGCGGTCGCGCCGGGCCACGGGACGGAGTTCGCCCGGGTCGATGGGGGTCCGCCGGACCATGGACCGGTCGTGGTGGGCAGGGGACTTCTCGGCGGGCTGGCGTCGCTTCCGGGCTTCCCGGGAGACGGCCTGACCCGCGTGTTTCTCGCCGGAGACCCGCTGGCCCTCGCCCTCTACGGGGGGAGGGTCGTCAGGTCCTTACGGCAGGCGGGCATGGAGGTCGACGTGGAGGCCCTGCCGCCGGGGGAGGGCGCCAAGCGGGCGGGCGTCCTGGCCAGGCTCTGGGAGAGCATGGCTCTCCGCGGTCTGGGCCGGGGAGACCTTGTGCTGAGCCTGGGAGGCGGGGCCGCGTCGGACCTGGCCGGCTTCGCGGCCGCGACTTACATGCGGGGCGTACCCGTCGCCCACGTCCCGACGACACTACTGGCCCAGGTGGACGCGGCCGTCGGGGGGAAGACCGCGATCAACCTCAGCCGCGGCAAGAACCTCGCCGGCGTCTATCACTTCCCGTCGCTCGTCGCCGCCGACCTGGACACCCTCGGGACCCTGCCGCCGGACCTTGTCGCCGAGGGGACCGTGGAGCTGGCCAAGACCTTGCTCGTCGGGGGAACCTCCGTACGTGAGGCTCGCGCGTTGGCCTTGACGGCTCACCGGGTCCTGCTGGCCGGTGACGCTCCGGCCGCGGGCCACCCGTCCGGGGTTCCGGGCGATGACCCCGTGGCCGCGGCGGTGGGGAAGGCCGTGGCGGCCAAACTCGGCACGGTGGCCGAGGATCCCCGGGACAGGGGCCGGAGGATGGCGCTCAACCTCGGGCACACGTTCGGCCACGCGCTGGAGGCCGCGTCGCGGTTCAGGGGGAGGCACGGTCTTTCCGTGGCCGTCGGGATGCTGGCGGCGGCGAGGCTTTCGGAAGGGCGCGGGTGCCTCGCGGGAGAGGCTCTCCAAGCGGTCGTTTCACTGGCTGAAGACCTCATAGGGCTTTTCCCCGCCCGGGACCTGGGCCGCCTGGGACGGCTCGAGGCCCGAGAGGTGCAGTCCTGGATGGCCGCCGACAAGAAGCGCGCCGGGCGGGACCTCGTCTTTGTGCTCCTCCGCGGAACGGGGGACGGCATGGTGGAGCCCTTCACGGCGAAAGGCGTGACCGGCGCCGAGGCGGCCGGGGCTCTCGGCCTGACCCTCGCGCGCGTCAGACACCTGAAGGAGGGACGGGAATGAGACGGGTAACCGTCATCCACGGCCCCAACCTCAATCTGCTCGGCCGGAGGGAGGTGGCGGTCTACGGGCTGACCTCGCTGGCCGATATCGACGCGGAGCTAGCGCGGCTCGGTCGCGAGCTGGGGCTGGAGGTGAATGCCGTCCAGCTCAGCGGGGAGGGGGAGGTAGTCCGGGCCCTGCACGAGGCCTGGGACTCCGGAGCGGCCGGGGTGCTCATCAACCCGGGCGCGCTTGCCCACTACTCCTACGCCGTCCGCGACGCCCTGGCGGCGCTCAGGGCGGCGGGCCTGCCGGTGGTGGAGGTCCACCTCACCAACGTCCACGCCCGGGAAGAGTTCCGCCGGAACCTCGTCACGGCCCCCGCCACCTCCGGACAGGTCACCGGCTTCGGCCCCCTGTCATACTACTTGGGACTGAGGGCCCTCGCCGGGCTCGTCGGCCGGGAGTAGCGCCGGCGGCGTGGCGCCCGCAGGAGGATTAGACCCCGCCGGCCGCGAAGCAGCGGACGGTATCCAGGCGTAGCCATCCGTGGGCGGTCGTGCCCACGGAACGCAACCAGTCTCTCTGCTGCATTTCTTGGCTGGGAGGGTCCGCCGTGAACGAGCTCGGTGCGGTTCTTGGAGAAACCTGGCGCAGGTTCTGGCCCAACCCGGTCCTGTGGGGCCTGCCGCTGATTCTCTTCCTGGGTTTCGTCCTTGGGTCCTTGCTCCTGTGGATGATGCTCTATCGCCTCGCGGGGCTGGGGGTGCTCCTCATCTTCCTTGAAATCTGTGCTTACGGGGCGATGGCCCTGTCGGCGATGACGGGGGCCTGGGCATCGGCGGCCCGGACCGGCCGGGCCACGTCCGACGAGGCGACCCGGGGGATTAGCCGGTACTTCTGGCGCATGACGGGCCTCACGGGATTGGTGCTGGCCACGGCCCTCGCCGCCGGCCTGGTGTTCGGCCTGGTCTTCGTCACCGCCACGTTCGGACAGATGGCCGGTGGGACGTTTGACCCCACTTCTTTCTCGGGCAACACGGCGGGCTCCCAGCTGATGGGGCTGGCCGTGTCTTTGGGTCTCCTTCTGCTCTACGGTTTCGCCCCGGCGTCCATCGGACTTGAGAACACGACCACCATGAACGGCGTAGGCCGGGGTCTCAGCTTCGTGGGTAGACGCTTCGGCCTGGTGGCCGGCCTTCTCGTCGTCGGGCTCATCATCTACAACGGCCCGTCCTACCTCCTGGCCTTGCCCTACCTCAAGGCGTTCGGGGCCTTCCCCACGGACCCGTCCAGCTTCACCGAGGCCGACGCCTACGCCCTGCTGGGTCTTGTCGGTCGGATGATCCCGGTTATGCTGCTCATGATCGCTCTCGCCTGCGTCATCGGGTCTTTCGTGGCCCTGTCGCTGTTCGTCGCCTTCGAACGCAACCGCGGGGTCCTCTGGCCGCCGGCGGTCACGGCGGATTCCGCCGGACCGGGAGCCGGCCCGGCGGTGGAGGTCACGGGAAGTCCCGCCGGGGGTCCTCCCGACATCGACAACAAGAACCGGTAGCCGGGCCGGCCCGCGAATCCGCGGCTTCGTCCATCGCTGGAGAGCTAGAGCCTGGACAGGAGCTCCCGCGGCGACGTAAGGTCGGCCTCTCCAGCCCCTCACTCGGCCCGTGGGAGAAGCCCGCCGCCTTGGCCGCCCGCGCCCTGGCCAGGACGGGCGGGGCCGCGTACTGCAAGAGATTCCCCGGACGGGCGTCGTAGAGGCGGTACAGGCTCGCGGACGGGTCGGAGACCAGGACGGCCCCCGGGGCGAGGGACGCCAGGCCGCCCAGGTTGACCGGCCGGCCCTGGGTCACGATGACGAGAGCCGCCCCTCTAGCCGCGAACTCGGTCGATGAGCTGGAGAGTGGTCTTGAGCACCGCGAGGACGCGCTCCATCTCGCCGGGCACCACCTTCGACAGGTCGTCCCCGGCGTTGTGGTAGGAGTCGCCGTGGTCAGGCCTCACCTGGCACACGGTAACCGCCGGAACGCCTGCGGCCATGAAGCTCCTGGCGCCGTCGTAGCTGAACGGGGCCGGTTTCAGGGGCGGGCTGCCGTGCTCGGCCAGGGCCTGGTCGATCATCCCGACCAGTTCCGCCGAGGCCGCATAACGCCGGAGGAACGTGCCGCCGGCCCGGCTGTAGCTGAGCTCTCCCTCGCCCCCGAGGCACTCGAGGTTGATGACGCGGACGGTCCCTTTCCGAGCGCGGTCCGCGAGCTCCGGGTGGCCGGCGACGTAGGCTGCCGAACCCTGGCAGTTGACCTCCTCGCCGGTGAAGAGGATGATTCTGACGTCGGTGCCCGATAGGCCGAGGGACGGCAGGTCGGCCGCCAATCCCGCCAGGATGGCCACCGCGGTGCCGTCGTCACAGGCCCCGGGGCTCTTCCTGGGGAGAAGGTGACCCCCCGCGAAGGAGAAGGCCAGGAGGGCGATGACCGCGGTCGCCGCCACGGCCACCGCCAGGAGCCCGGTCCTTCCCGGCCCGCGCGTGAAGCAGCCGAGGGCTCCGACGTGCTCCGCCGCGAGGCCCAGCAAGGCCACGAGCAGGAGCGCCGCCATGGCCCCCGGCGCGGCGGAGTAGATGGGCTGTCTTGCCCGGTGGTCGAAGACCTCGGTCTTGGAGTCGTAGTGCGCGGCCAAGATGACGAGCGGGCGTTCCTCCGTCCCGCTCCCGGGGTCGCCCGCCGCGCCGGGGGACCAGTCGACGACGATGTTGTAGGCCGGCTTCTGCCCGAGCCAACTGACCACGGGGTAGCCGCGCTCGAACTCCAGGAGATAGATGGCCGGGATCAAGGCCGCCAAGAGGAGAGCTATCCCGAGGCGGCGGCCGCGCACGGCCAGGACGACGCCCACGGCCAGCGCGAGGAGGGCCAGTCCGACCAGGGCCTGCATGTGGGGCCGCACGATGAAGGGCTCGACCGAGACCGACACGCCCGTCCCTTCCAGGAGGGCGACGAGTCTCTCCCGCGTCGCGTCGAGCGCCGCCGACCCGTTGGGCCGGGGGACGGCGAGGTCTTGGAGGATGCCGAGGAGGTCCATTCGGGTCCGCCGGACTCCTTCGCGAGGGCCAAGCTGCCGCGCGGCGGACGGGGCTCCAGGCCGGTGCCGGCCGGGCCTCGGGCCTGCGGCGGGAAAGCCGGCCCTAGATGCCGAACACTCTGGAGTCACTATTCGGACAGCCAACCAGGCCTACCTGCTAGAGCCTCATCCTGGCACGGCCGGAAGGAGATGACCGGATGGCGGGCGCCGCCGGGCCCTACCCCCTTTTCGAGGCGTTCGCCGGGCTGGAGCGGCGCCTGCCGAGGCTCAACCTCGGCGCCTGGCCCACGCCCCTGTCGCCCGCCCCAGGTCTGGCGGCCGCGGCCGGACTGCCCTGGAAGCTCTATGTCAAGAGGGACGACCTGTCCTCGCCTGTCTACGGCGGGAACAAGGTGCGGAAGTTCGAGTTTCTTCTGGCCAGGGCCAAGGCCGCCGGGCGGGACCTGGTGGTCACGGCGGGGGGCCTCGGGTCGAACCACGTCGTGGCCATGGCCGCTCTCGCTCCCGCGGCAGGGATGCAGGCCAGGGGCCTTCTCTTCTGCCAGCCGGTGACTCCCCACGTCCGGCGCAACCTCCTGGCCGGCGTGGCCCTCGGCGCCGACCTGAGGTGGGTCCGGGACTACACCGGCGTGGTCAGGGGCTACGCCGGGGCCGTGGCGGAGGGACTGGCCGGGGGGCGACGGACCCCGTACCTTGTGATGCCCGGCGGGTCCAGCGCCCTGTCGGGCGCGGGATATGTGAGCGCCGTCTTCGAGATCGCCGGGCAACTCCGGGCGATGGGCGAACCGGACCCCGCGGCTATCGTCCTCCCGGCGGGGACGGGGGGGACGGCGGCCGGGGTGCTCGCGGGCGTCGCGCTCGGCGGCCTCGACACCACTGTCGTCGCGGTGCGCGTGGTGTCGCCGGGCGTCCTCGGCGAGAGGAAGGTGAGGAATCTCGCGGCCGCGACGCTCAGGCTCCTTCTGAGGCTGGACCCGGACGCGGCACGCCGCGTAGGGTCCGCCGGAGGGCTCATCGCTCTGGCCGGACCGGGAGCCCGCGGGCGGCTGGTCCTGGAGGGCGGTTTCCTCGGGGAAGCCTACGGGTTCGCCACCGAGGAGGCCAGGCGGGCGGTGGCCCTGGCCCTCGAAGGGGAGGGACTGAAGCTCGAGACCACCTACACCGGCAAGGCCTTGGCGGCGATGCTGGCGGCCGCGGGGTCCGGGCCGGCGGCGGGAGGCCATGAGCGGTGGCTCAAGCGCGCGGCCGCCGGGCACCCGGTCGTTTTCCTCAATACCTATAGCTCAGTGGACCCCGCGGGCATGGCCGTCGGCGCGGAACCTACCGACCTCGTGGCCCGCGTCCCCCGGGAGCTCCGGTGGTGTTTCGACCGGTCGCGGCGTGACTGCGCCTGCGGGCTCGCCCGGCAGTGCCGCAGTTTCTGCGAGGTCGTCCGGAAGGACAGTGGTTGGGAGTGGCGCGAGTGAGACGCGTCCTCGGCTACGCGCCGGCCGTGCCGGTTCTCTTGAGCTCGCTCCATGCGGTCCTAACCGCGGTCCCGGCCATCATCGGGGCATGGGGCGGGTCCAGCCTGGCCCGCTCGCGGGTGCCCGGGAAGGACGAGGTCCCCTAGAGCATGCGCAGAGCCGAGGCCGGGTCGGTCCGGGCCGCCCGGCGGACGGGCCAGTATGCCGCGGTCAGGCCCACGGCGGCGCTTCCCGCGAGCACCGCCGCGAACACCGTCGGGTCCAGTCTCAGGCCGAGGGCGCCCGAAGCCGGGTCGAGCAAGGGTAGCAGGGCGCCGGCGAGCGCGGTTCCGGCCGACCACCCCAAGACGGCGGCCGCGCACGCGACGGCCAGGACTTCGGTCAGGAGCACCGCCATGATGTGGCCCTCGCGGTAGCCGAAGGCCCGGAGGAGGCCTACTTCGCGGGTCCTTTCCCGCGCCATGGCGTACTGCTGCGCGGCCACGAGGAACGACCCCGCCGCCACCGCCAGGACCGCCGTGAGCGGGATTAGGGACCGTATCCGGTCAAGAAGGCCCAACCGAGCTTCTTCGACGTCTCTCACGAGGGTTACCTCGGTTCCGGGCAGGGCCGCGGCCAGGCGGTCCTTCAGTTCGCCCTGGGCCTTGCCCGCCGCCGGCCCGGGGGCGGAGGCTTCGATGAAGGTCACGCTTCCGGGACGGCCCGCGCGGTCCTGGAGCTCCGTCAGGGACATGAGGACCACGCCGTCCTCCTCGAGCCCGGTTTCGTCGAGGACTCCCGCGACTTCGTAGGCCCGGCCGAAGAGACGGATGGTTGCGCCCTGCCGCACGTCCCACTGCGAGGCGAGTTCCGACCCGAGCAGGACCTCGCCCGCGGCCTCGGGGTACCGGCCCTCGAGGCTCCAGTGGGTTCTGAGGCGCCTCTCCTCAGACCAGTCGACGCCGACGGCGAGAACCGCCTCACCGTCCGGGCCGGTCGTCACGTGGAGAAGCTTGGGCGCGACCTCAGGGTGGGTCTCCCTGGCTCTGTCCAGAGCCCAGACCGGGAGCTCTTGGGCCTGGAAGCTCGCCGACCCCAGCGTCAGGCCGGAATAGGAGAGGGTCCAGTCCTGCTTCACGGGGGAGATGAGCACCCTGGCCCCGCGCCCCTCGAGTTCCCTCGAGAGCTCTTCGCCCATGGTGAGGGCCATGTCGAGGAGCGAGACGACGATGGCCGCGGCCACCGCCAGGCCCGCGAGAACGATCAGAGCCTTTCCCGGGCGTCTTCTGAGGTGGGCCAGAGCCACCGCCGCGGGCCTCACTGGACGGCACCGTCCTTCATGGTCAGCACTCGCGTCGCGTAGCGGAGGTTGTCGGGGTTGTGGGTGACCATGACCACCGAACGGCCTCTCCCGTGAAGGCCGGCGAAGAGCTCCATGATGCGCTCGCCGGTGGCGGAATCGAGCGCGCCCGTGGGTTCATCCGCCAGGATGAGCGGCGGCTCGTTGACGATGGCCCTGGCGATGGCCACGCGTTCCTGCTCACCGCCGGATAGTTGCCCGGGGAGACGCCGGGCCTTTCCGACGAGGCCGACGCCCTCGAGGGCTTTCTCCGCCATCTCGACCTGCCGCCGTGGGGGGATGTCCGTCACGGCAAGGGGCAGCATCACGTTCTGCAGAACTGTCAGGTATGGCAGGAGCTGAAACTCCTGGAACACGAAACCCACGTACTCGTTCCTGAAGTCCGCCAGGCGATCCTGGCCCAGTGAATAGACGTCTATGCCGTCTACCGTGACCGAACCGGCGGTCGGTGGGTTCAGACCGCCGAGAATGCCTAAGAGAGTGCTCTTCCCGGACCCCGACGGCCCGACCACGGCCAGGAGTTCGCCGGTGTCGAGCGTCAGGGACACCCCGCGCAGGGCCGCTACCGGCCCGTCGCCGCTCGGGTATTCCTTTCGGACATCCACGGCCTCGATGAGAGCCACGGTATGGACTCCCTCCTAGTCTCACAGATATCTGAGAGCCGAGACGGGGTCGGTGCGGGCGGCCCTGACGGCGGGCGGGGCGGAGGCCAGAAGGACCGCCGCCACCGCCACCAGTGCGGTTACCGCCAGAGCCCCGGCGTTCACGGTCCGGGCGGTGATACCCGCGATCAGCGGGCCGACCGCGACGGCGAGTCCCCATCCCGAGAGTACTCCGACGGCGGCCCCGGCGACGCCCAGGGTGGCGGCCTCCGTGTAGAAAACGGCAAGAATGTGCCGGCCGCGGAAACCGATGGCCCGTAAGAGGCCGATTTCCCGCGTCCTCTCCCTGGCTGAGCCGAGCGCGACCAGGGCGACGGTCAGCAGGCCGAGGAGGCCCAAGGCCAGGGACAGGGCCCTGGTGAAGCCCGCGAACCGGTCGACCACCGCCCGTCTCGCGTTGACGGCGGACTTGACGGCGGCCACCCTCGCGCCGGGGAGCTTGTCTCTGAGCTGGGCGACTATCTCGTCGATGGGGCAGCTGGTGCACAGGGCCGCGAGTTCGACGAGGCTGACGCGGTCCCCGAGTCCGGAGAGCGACTGGAGTTCCTCGAGGTCCATCCATATGGCCCGGTCCTCGTCTGACCCCAGGGCCTCAATGACTCCGGCGACCGTGAACAGCCGTCCCTGGAGCTGCACCGCGTCTCCGGGGCCCAGGCCCCAGCGCCGGGCGACGGCCGACCCGAGCACGACCTCGCCTCGGGCGGGCTCCGCGGCCGAAGACCAGTTCACGCGCCACCACTTCTTGAGGCGCAGTTCCGCGGGGAAGCGGACTCCTACGGCCAGGGCCGGACCGGACGGGGTCTCGACCGCCACGAGCAGCTTGGGGGCCACGATGGCGATGTTGTCCTTGTTCGGGATGGCCCGCACTCCGCCCAGCACGCTGCCCGGGAGATACCCGGGCATGGCGCTGTCCGGCCCGCCCGCCGCGGCGGTTGCCGGCGGGACGCTGACGCCGGCGTAGCCGAAGGACCGGGTCTCCGCCGGTAGCACCACGATGTTCGCCCCGATCTGGTCGAAAGCGTCCGCGACGTCGGCGCTCATCGCCCCGGTCACGATGTTCATGGCGGTGACCGCGCCACAACTGAAGGCAATGGTCAGGGCCAAGAGCAGGGCCCGGCCCTTCCTTCGCCGGAGATTGGCCATGGCCAGGTCTCTAGGACGCACCGCCGGACCCCCGTCCGCGGGTCATGGGATCTCCACCCACTGGCCGCTCGCGAAGAAGTACCTCTTGACGACCTCGCCGTCGCGGTAGATGTCGGCCTGGAGGTGGCAGCCGTAGTCCCTGACCCGCACGTCGACCGGGCTCTGGTCCCCGGTACTCGCGCGATAGGTGTCGAGCGCCAACTGGTCCAAGGCCGGAGTGTTGTAGCCCGAACCGCCACTCGAACCGCAGCAAGAGCCCACGCCGAACCCGCCCGCGAAGCGCTGCGCGCCCGGAGGTCCGGCCAGGACCCAGGGTCCGAGCACCGCGAGAGCGACGGCGGCTCCCGCGACCAGAAGGGCAGTCCCCCAGTGTTTCGCGCCGGTCATCGCCTTGCGAACCTCCTCCTGCATCCCACAACACCACCCTAGGAGAGGATCACGCCCACAGACGGGGCCGCGTCCTTGAACGACCGGCCCGGCCCGCGCTTCCCACTAGCCGCGGGGGACCCAGGAGCGCAGCTCCCACTCGTCCAGCACCAGATACTCACCGTCCACCGCATAGCTCACGGAGTCCGGGGGGTAGTCCATGCATCCGCCGGAGATGCCCTTCAGCGACTCGAGAGACCACTGGGTGAAGCAGGCGTTGCAGACCAGCCGGTCACCTCGGATGTGAAACGACGTGCCGCTACACGGCTCGCAGAAAGAGACGGCCGCGGTGACCTTGCCGGACGGGGCGACGAACGCGGTGACCGGCATGCTCTCGAAGCTGGTCCCGTTGGGGAGGGTGAGCGGGCGGTCGGGAAGACTGAATACGACTATACCCTCGCGGTCCAGGGTGGCCAGGTCGAGGTATATCGACCCATCACGGTATTCCGGCTCGATCGCGGTCTGCTGTAAGGGTTGAGACGGGTCGTAGCGTCGCCCGCTGAGCTTGTAGTAAGGGCCGGAATCGCCGGCGAACAGCCCGAGAGGGCCGGCCGCGAGAGCCAGAAGACCCAGCGCCACCACGACCACGCCGGCCGCCCCGAGCCGGAGCATGTTCCGCCGGCCCGGGCCTTCCCCCGCCGGCTTCGTCCCGATGACTCTAGCCTTCTTGTCGCGGCTCACCCTTCCATAGTCAACCTTCTCCGAGCTCCCCCGGCTCTTCACTTCGGACACCCGCCTCCTACATGGTGTAGTAGTTTCGAGCACAGCGAAGGCCGCCTCAAGCGGCGGCCCGCAGTCAGCAGATAGAGAGCGACACCAGCCCGATGACGGCCAAGACGAGAAAGCCGGCCGCCGCGCCGGGGGCTCTCGCGGGGGCGAGCCGGCAAGGCCCGGTGTGTCCGCCCGCGGCGTCGAGTAGGCGCCTCACCCGCGCCGTCACGGACGACGCGGAGGCGGACGGGGCGAAGTTGTCGAGGACGGCCTCACGGACGCGGCCGGCGCCCCGGAACCTACAGGCCTTGACGATGCCGCCGGCGAGAGCCAGGGACCTGTGCGCCCCCGCCCTCTCGTCGGCGGCTTCCTCCATGCTCTGGTCGAACCCGCGGTAGACCGCGAAAGAGAAGCCCGTGAAGACAAGCGCGTCGCGAACGGTCACGGCGAGCCACTTCTTCCAGTTGTCCCCGGCCTCCACATGAGCCAGTTCGTGCGCGAGAACCGCGGCTAGTTCTTCGTCGTCGAGCGTCTCGAGGTAGGACTCCGAAAGGGCGATCACCGGCCGGAACAGGCCCGCCGCGAAGGCGCCGCCAGGCACCCGTGGTGAGACGACCACCCTGGGGAGGCGAGTCTTCAGAGCCGGGAACTCGCTTTCGAGGGCTCGGAGGGCGGCATCCACCCTCTGGACACCGGCACGCTGGCGCGATGCGCGGTCTCCGTTGTCGAGCCTCGTCGCCAGCCACAGGCTGACCGCGGCCTTCAGGCTTCCCGCGAGCAGGGCCAGGACGAACAGCGGTGCCAGCGGCCGAGCGAGGGCCGTCCCGATGGCGCAGAGCGTGACGAGATGCGACTCCGCCCAGGAGCCGGGAACGGCGAGCGGGGGACACGATGCCACCAGCCCTAGCCCGTACGCGGCCTGCACCCCACCGTAGAGGGCGAACGGGGCGACGAGCGGCACGGCCCAGAGCAGTTTCCGCGAAGAGGGGGGCAGGGACGGGAAGGCCTTGGTGGCGGCCCAGCCGAGGGCCCCGCCAAGGGCCATGCTGACTACCGCGTAGATCACGAACGGGTGTACCGCGGTCAAGTTCGTCATCTCTGTCCCCCGTCCGCGGCCTTGTGCTGAGCCCGGGCGATTTCTTCAGCTCTCCGCCTGCGAATCGTTCGCTCGAGCTCGTCGAGCGTGTCACGGTCGATGTCCGCGACTCTCTCGACGAGATGACTCAGGACCGGTCCGGCGAAGTCCTGGAGGAGACCGTCGAGGACCTGGCCGGCGACTTTGGCCATGAACTCATCGCGCCCGAGGGCGGGCGCATAGACGTAGTAGTTGCTTTCCGGTTCACGCACGAGCAGTCCCTTGTCGTGAAGCCGGGACATGGTCGTCATCACCGTGGTGTAGGCCAGAGACCGCTTGCGGTGGAGGTCCTCGTGAACGTCGCGGACGGTGGCCCGGCCCTTGCGCCACACGAGCTCCATGACTTCGGCCTCGAGTTCGCCGAGAACCTTGGTGAGACCGCTCCCGCCGGGCTTGAAACCGAACGTCAGGTCGTCGCTCGACATAGGCCTTGCCTCCTGGTGTAGAGATTATAGACGAGGCATCTACTACAGTCAATAGTAATTACCGGGGCAGGTCACGTCCTGAAGGAGGAGAAACGTAGGAAAGCGGCCGGGCACACTCGGAGTGCCCGGGCGCACCCTGGAGTTCTTGAGGAGCGTGGCGGAGCGTGACGTCCTCCTCGACCCCCGAAACATCCCTTCCGGAGCCGACCCGACGAATAGCGCGAATCAGGGCCGAGCTGTTCGCCACGCCGTACTCCGTGTGCCTCGAGCGCCCGGAGCTTCTCGCCCGCTTCAGGAAGTCCGCGGAGGGACGGCAGGCCAGGCGGGAACACCCGCTGACCAGGCGCGCCCGGGCCCTGGCCTTCGTCTTCTCCCACAGGCGCCCGCGCGTCTACTCCGACGAACTCATCGTCGGGAACATGACCAGTAGGCGCATAGCCGCCAACTACTACCCGGAAGGCGGTTCGGTGAACATCCTCGAGGACATCTTCCGGCTAGAGAAACGCCGGATACCTCTCGAGCTGAGCGCCCGCGAGAAGTGGCGACTGGCGGCCGTCGGGCTCGGCGGCATTCTCGGCAGCGTGGCCGGCCGGGCCCTGCTCAGGCCGGGTCGCATCCCCTACTTCCTCGACTTCTTCCGGGCCAAGCGCTACTTCATCACTGAGGAGGCCGGCGTGGCCCACCAGGTGGTCGACTACCGCACCGTGGTCCACGAAGGTCTGCGCAAGGCCGACGACGAAGCCGCGCGACGCCTCGACTCGGGGTTGATGCCCGGCGGCCTTCCTCTCACCGCCGACCAGAGGGCGTTCTACGAGTCGGTCCGCCTCACCGTCGCGGGCATCCGGGACATGGCCGCCAATCTGGCCGCGGAGGCCGAGCGGCTCGCGGCTGAACCGGGAACGCCCGCCAAGCGCCGGGCGGAACTCGCCGCGTCAGCGGCCGCCTGCCGCCGGGTGCCCTACGAACCCGCCCGGACGTTCCTCGAGGGACTGCAGGCCTGCTGGCTGGTCCATATCGGGCTGAACCTCGAGGATTTCGAGCAGGGGCTCTCGTTTGGACGGCTGGACCAGATCCTCTATCCTCTCTACACGCGGGACATCGAAGAAGGTCGCCTCACTCCGGAGCTGGCAACCGAGATTCTGGCCAGTTTCTGTCTGAAGACGTGCGAGACCATGCCCCTCTACTCCGAGCGCATCGACCAGTACTTCAGCGGCGCAGGGGTGGCGCAGGGAATAACCCTGGGCGGCACCGACGCCGAGGGCCTCGACGTGACCAACGAGCTATCGGGGTTGATCCTCGACGCCTACGCCATGGTCCGCACGCGCGAACCGGCTCTGCACGTGAGAGTGCACGCGGGGACGCCTAAGTGGTTCCTCGACAAGGCGGTCGCCGTCGTGCAGTTGGGCTGCGGCAAGCCGTCGTTCTTCGGAGACGGCGCGGTGGTGACGGCCCTCGAGGAGGTGGGGATGAGCCCCGCCCACGCCCGCGACTACGCGGTCATCGGCTGCGTGGAAATGGGTAGCCAGGGGCGGACCTACAACTCCTCGGATGCCGCCCTGTTCAACCTGCCGCTGTGCCTGGAACTCGCCCTGAATGGAGGCAGGCGGTTCCCGAACGTGCCGGTGGAGACCGTCGGGCCCGATGGCCGGCGCCGGCGCCGCGGGCTCGGCCTGGGGGGGAGATGGCGCCGGCTGGGCGCGGCCACCCCGCCCGCGAAGGACCTCGGGACTTTCGAGGACGTGGTCGAGGCCTTCAGGACCCAGGTGCGGCACGGCGTGGACGACATGGCCAAGGTGCTCGGATGGCTCGAGGAGGTCTACCGGGTGTCAAGGCCGACGCCCGTGAACTCCATCCTGACCGAGGGTTGCCTCGAGAGGGGAAAGGACGTCACCTGGGGCGGAGCCCTGTACGATTTCACCTCTATCCAGGCTGCCGGCCTGGCGGACGCCGGAGACTCCCTCTTGGCCATCAAGAGGCTGGTGTTCGACGAACAGCGCTTCACCCTGGAGGAACTCGTCTCCATCCTCAAGGCGAACTTCGCCGGTCACGAAGCTCTCCGGGCCGAGCTGGCCGCTCGCTTCCCCAAGTACGGGAACGGCCACCCCGAGGCCGACAGGATGACTCAGATCGCCGCGGACGCTTTCGCCGACGCCGTGACCTCCCACCGGAACACGCGTGGCGGGCGGTACGTGCCGGGGTTCTACTCCATGACGTGTCACTGGGGATTCGGGCGCATGACCGGGGCGCTGCCCAACGGTCGTCCGGCCGGCACGCGCCTATCGAACGGCCTGTCGCCGGCCGACGGCGCGGACCGGCGGGGCCCCACGGCGGTGCTCAGGTCCGCCGCCTCGCTCGACAGCCGCAAGTGGGCCAACTGCTACGCTCTCAACCTCAAGTTCGACAGCAAGGCGGTCCAGGGCGGGGCGGGGAGGGCCGCCCTGGCGAGCCTGTTTGAAACCTTCTTCGACGCGGGCGGGATGCAGGTCCAGGCGAACGTCCTTGACGCCGAGAGCCTCAGGGCGGCCCAGCGCGACCCGTCGGCCCACCCCGGCATCGTCGTGCGCGTGGCCGGCTATTGTGCCTACTTCAACGACCTCCAGCCCGCAGTGCAGGACGAAATCATCGAACGGACCGCCCATGGCGTCGGCTGAGCCCAGGCCGGGGCGGCGGCGCGACGAGGCCAAGGTCTTCTCGATCCAGCACTTCTGCCTGCATGACGGGCCAGGAGTGCGGAGCCTCATCTTCTTCAAGGGCTGCCCGCTCCGGTGCTCTTGGTGCCAGAACCCCGAGTCCTGGGATACAGGTCCAGAGCTCGCGTTCAAGGCTCGGCTGTGCATCGGCTGCGGCACGTGCCGGCTGGTCTGCTCGCACGGGGCCATCCGAGTCCCGGCTCACCCGTGGCGCGACCCGTCCCGCTGCCGGGGCTGCTTCACGTGCGCCGAGAAGTGCCCGACCGGGGCTCTCAGTAGGTTCGGGGAGCCGGTCACTGTCGACGGGCTCGTCGAGGAGGTCCGCCCCGAATTCCCTCTCTACCGGTCGTCAGGCGGGGGCGTGACCCTGTCGGGGGGCGAGCCCACCCTCCAGCCGGAGTTCGCGGCCGCTTTGGCCGGCAGGCTGAGGTCCTACGGGGTGTCCGTCGCCGTCGAGACATGCGGGCTGTTCGACATGGACGGCAGCGGCGCGGTCCGCGACCTACTGAACAACGTGGACCTGGTTCTCTTTGACGTCAAGGTCTACGACGAGGAGTCCTTCGGCCGCCTGTGCGGCGGAGGCGGTACCGGGGCCGGGAAGGCCGCGTCCCGGATACGGGACAACCTGATGGCCCTGGCGGACGGTCTGGGCTCCAGGCGTGGTCCTAGGGTCTGGCCCCGCCTGCCGCTCATCCCCGGGATGACCGATGGTCGGGAGAACCTCGCGGCTTGGGCCGGGTTTCTCAGGAAGGCCGGGTTCGGTGGCTTGACGATCGTGCCCTACCATGCCCTCGGAGAGTCGAAGCGGGTCTGGCTCGGGCTAGACCGCGGTCCGGCCCTGGCCGCCCCGGCGGCCGAGGACGTCGAGGCGGCCGCCGGCATTTTCCGGTCCGTCGGGATTCGCGTCTTCAGTCCCGGTGAGGAGGCGTGGGAGGCCGGGACGCGGGCCGGGTGATTCACGGCAGCCTGAGAAGCCCTAGGCACAAGAGGAGCAGCTCCGGCACCGGCAGGCTCCCTCCGGCGAGCTTCCTCGACCCGGGAGTCCAGGCCCAACGCCATGCCCAGGGCGATTGACTCCCCGGTCTCTATGTGGCCCGAGCGGTCGGCGTCCGCCGCCGCGGGGCGAACCAGGATATGGATGACAAGCCCGAGAGACCGGATGTCAAGGCGGGCGAGCCGGCGGGGTGTTCCCGAGGGCGAAAGATAGGCTAGGAAACACGATTACGGTCGGGTATGTTTCTGTCGGCCTACCGCCTACTGTTTGACACCTCCCGGCCGCAAAGGATAGGATTATGTGGTTAGGCTTCCTGCGCCGTGGCTACTAGAAGGTCAAACAGTGCGGGCATGGAACTATGTGAACCAGGTCGGGCCGGGAAGGGTGTCCTACCCACGTGATCGTAACGACGACCCCCACGGTCGAGGGGTACACCATCGTAAAGTACTACGGTATCGTCGCGGGTGAGGCCATCATGGGCGCCAACATCATCCGCGACATATTCGCGTCGGTCACGGACGTGATAGGCGGGCGTTCGGGGGCTTACGAGGAGAAGCTCACCGAAGCCCGCCAAATAGCCGTAAGGGAAATGGTGGAGAAGGCCACCCGCCTCGGCGCGGACGCGGTCGTCGGGGTGGATGTGGACTACGAGGTCATCCGCGAAGGTATGCTCATGGTCACCTCCGCGGGGACCGCCGTCTCCCTTTCCAAGGGCTAGCTGGGCGGGGTGGGAAGGATGACCGGAGTTGAGGATTGACGTCGGGCGCGTTCTCGTCGGACTCTTCATCCTGGCCATCGGCGGTTTCCTTGTTCTTGTCAACCTGCAGTTGTCCAGCTTCCGGATCGTGGGCCTGTGGCCCCTACTCCTCATTGTCCCCGGAGTGGTCCTCCTGAGCCTTGCTGTCGTTGTGGGCGTCCCGGAGACTCGTCCGCTCCGCCCTCTGCACGGCGATACCTACCCAGACCAGGTGCAGCACCAGGGCCCGCTCATCTGGTGACCCATGAGGCTCTAGTCTTGAAAGTGTGCGTCTCCGCGCGGTTCCTGGCGCATATGTATTGCCCAAGGGGTGTCTCTTCCGTCGTTTATCCATTACTTTCGAAAATGCTTACATTGGGCCACCCTACGACGCAGGAATCCAGGGGATGACTGGATAATTGTGGTCACAACGTTCTGCGCTTCCGCGCAGCACCCTGGGAGGGACGGGCGATGGCTTCAGACGAGAGCAGTCTCGAAATGCTGACAACGACCGAGATGATGCGACTCCTGAAGATCAAGAGCCGGACCACCATACGCAAACTCGTCCAAAGTGGTGATTTACCCGCTTACCGTGTCGCTCGGGACCTACGCTTCAAGAGGAAGGAAGTCGAGGCTTACCTCGAGCGTAACCGGGTGAAACCCTAGAGGCTCGGCTTCACCACCGAGTCAGGGCCTTCTTCGACTCGGGTCAGGGCGGCTGACCCGGGCCGTTTTGTGCATCGGTCCTTTCCCCCCGTTCTCCGCGTGCCCGTCGTTCACCGCGCGTTCACAAACGCATGCTATTGTAGTCGATGTGGCAGGCCTTTAGGATAGAGGCGGTCTGCCGGCGGGTCCGACGGAAGGATGTTGGCTGCGGTGGCGTCCGGCACGGTTCTCGTCGTTGACGACGACAGCAATGTCGCCGACCTCCTGACGCTCTACCTCAGCAAGGAAGGCTACAAGGTCGTCCGCGCGGACAACGGGGACGACGGTCTACGCCTGGCGCTGGGTCCTCCCGAGGCCGACCTGGTCATCCTGGACATCATGCTCCCCAAGATGGACGGCTGGGAGGTCTGTCGCCGGTTGCGGGCCGCGGCGTCCCGCGTGCCCGTCATCATGCTGACGGCGCGCGACGACGACTATGACAAGATTCTGGGCCTCGAACTAGGGGCCGACGACTACGTGACCAAGCCGTTCAACCCACGCGAAGTCGTCGCCAGGGTGAGGTCGGTCCTGCGGCGCATCGGCGAGAGTATCCGCGACAAGAGCAGCCGCGAGGTTCGCCATCCCGGACTGCGGGTGAGCCTGTCGGACTACACCGTCGAGGTATCCGGACGGCCGGTCGAACTGACGCCGAAGGAGACGGAACTCCTGTGGTTCCTCGCCAGCCATCCCGACCGCGTGTTCGGCCGCGACCAGCTTCTCACGGAAGTCTGGGGCTATGACTACACCGGGGACGCACGAACCGTCGACACACACATCAAGCGGGTACGGCACAAGTTGCGGGAGGCGGTCCCCGGCAACGTCGCGTGGGAGATAGCCACTGTGTGGGGCGTGGGCTACAAGTTCAGGCGCGAGAGGCCGCAGCCGGGTAGCGAGTGTCCCGGGAACGGCGTCGGCGACCCACCTCCGAGCGGGGGACGACCTCATGGGTCCTGAGGTACCCGCCGTCGCCGCCCGGGCCAAGGCCCTTGTCCTCCGGGCCCTCGCCGGCCCGCGTTCCACCTTCGCGCGGTTCCTGTTGGGGACGGTCGTCGCCGTTGTCTGCGCGCTGGCCGTCGTGGCCCTGGCTCTGCCGGGCCTTGCCGAGCACTTCCTCCTGGCTGAGAAAGAGCGGGAGCTCACCTTGCGGGGCCTCAGGGCCGAGGGAGTGGTCCGCGCGTTCCTGGAGGGCGGTCTTGGCGAGGACCAGGCCCAGGCCTATCTCGACGTTCTGGCCGCGGAAGACTCCGAGGTGTGGGTCGTCAACTCGGACGGTTACGTGGTCCTGGAGTCCGGCATCGCCTGCCAGGCCGTGTCGGGAGTGCCGCAGTACGGGATGTCCCCGTTCCCGCCCGGCGGACCCTGGGTCAGCCCGGGCGGAGTGCCGGGCCGCGGCGGGCGCTGGATGCGGGGCAGCCGGCTCGCCTTCCCCGATGCCGCCCGCGTGTCGGTGGGCGAGGGTTGGTCCTCGACGGGGGAGCACTGGGCCTATGAAGTCCCGGTGGTCTCCGTCTCGGTCCCGGTGACCTCCGCCGATGGCTCGCGGGTGCTCGGCGCCGTGTACCTCCATTCCCCCGTCGCGGGCGTCTCTTTCACCGTGGGAACGCTGCGGCGCTACCTGTTCCTAGCCGCGGGGGTCGGGCTCCTGGCGGCCTTCGCGGTGGCCTGGGTGCTCAGCCGTAACGTCACAAGACCCGTAGGCCTCATGACGGCCATGGCTAAGCGCATAGCCGAAGGCGATCTGGACGCGCGCGTGAAGGGGGGCCTGGACGAACTCGGCGAGCTCGGCCGCTCGCTGAACATCATGGCGGAGAGGCTCGGAGAGGCCCGTGATGAAGGGCGAAGGCTGGAGGCCCTCAGGCGTGAACTCATCGCCGACGTGTCTCACGACCTGCGTTCGCCCATAACGACGATACGGGGCTTCGTGGAACCTCTCTTGGACGGGACGGTCGCGGACGAGCCGATGAGGCGTAGCTACCTCGAGACCATCCGGCGGGAGACGGACGCCCTCGGCCGGCTCGTGGCCGACATCCTGGAGCTTGGCCGCCTGGAGGCGGGCCGGTCGTCCCTGGCTCTCACCGCGGTCGACATCGAGCGGCTCAGCCGGGAGACAGTCACGAGATACCGGCCGGGTGCCGATGAGGCCGGCATCACCCTCTCGGCCGATATCAGAGGACCGTTGCCCGCGGTGGAAGGTGACGAGGCTCGGATAGGGCGAGCCCTCGGCAACCTTCTCGACAACGCGCTCAAGTTCACCCCTCGAGGTGGTCGGGTTACCCTCACGGCTGAGCCCGTACCCGGCCCCGGCGTGGCCCTGGCGGTGAGCGACACTGGACCGGGCATCCCCGAAGGGGACCTGCCGTACATCTGGGAACGCTTCTACAAAGTCGACAAGTCGCGGCGCCGCCGGGGCGAGAGTGGGGGAGGGCCCGGGTCGCCCTCCGGCGACGGGGTGGGGCTCGGGCTCGCCATCGTCAAAGAGACCGTCAACGCGCACGGAGGCCGGGCTACAGTCGAGTCACGCCCGGGCCAAGGGTCCACGTTCAGGATTATCCTGCCCGCCGCCGAGAAGGGCCCGGCCGGCCCGGCCTAGAGCTCCGGCGGCTCGAGCAGCAGTCTCGAGAGGAGCTCCACAGTCGCCTCGAGGTCGTGAAGATCCACGACCGGAGACGATGAGCGGGCGTGACGGGCCGGAAGGCCCACGACTCCCGTCGGGACGCCCGCCCCGGCCACCTGGACCACGGAGGCGTCGGCGGCATCCTCGTCAGCTGAGGAAACGTCGAGCTGATAGGGGATACCACATTTCCTGGCCGTCTCGACAAGAGCCTCGCGGACCCTGGGCGGGGCGACGTAGTCGCCGTCCTTCACCCGTATCGCGGGGCCCTTCCCGACTTCGACCCGCGAGCCCTCCTTGCCTGAGCTTCTCGCCGGCGTCAAGTCGACCGTGATGCCGAGGACCGGCTCCAGGGCGAACGCCGCCGTCCGGGCGCCACGCGGAGCGATGGCTCCCTGCACGGTGAACACGAAGGCGACGCCGGGGAATAGGGCGTCGCCGGGCCCTCGGGAGCCCCGGTCCGCTCGACCGGCGGCCTTCGAGAGGTAGAGGCCCTTGGCTACTTCGAGCAGCACCGCGCAGCCCGCCCGGTTGTCGAGGGCCGGAGACGTGAACTTCCCGCCGCCGGGGCCGAGGTCTCCGGTGCGGGGCTCGAGGCAGAAGACGTCTCCCAGGGCCGCGCCCTCGGTCTCCTCGGTGTCTCCGACGTCTATGTACATCTTCTGTGACGCGAGATCTTGTTTCCCGACACCCTCGTCGACCCCGACGACCCCCAGGATGCCCAGGGCGTTGACGACGCGTTGGCCCGGTAGGGCCATCACGTCCAGGTCTCCCGCCACGCCGAACCGGAGGAAGCCGTCACGGGCCGCGCTGGTCACGACAAGACCGGCCTGGTCCATGTGAGCCGACAGCATGATGAGCGGGCCGCGCCCGGCCCTGTCGCCGGGGCGCGGTCGCCCGGAACCAGGGGCGGGCGGCCCGGCAGCCGCGCCGGCCGCCTTCACGGCGATGAGGTTCCCGAGGGCGTCGGTCCAGGTCTCGTCCACGTGAGGCCCGATGATGGCGGCTATCTCGCGGGCTATGCCCGCCTCCCGGCCCGGCGGGCCGTAGACCCGGGTGAGCCTGTCAAGGAGATCCCTCAAGGTCGCCAGGCCCTCGAGGCCCCCGGCGTCGGGTGTCATAGCTCGAACTCCCCCTTATCGAGGCTGTCGAGGAAGAGGTTTGTCAGACGTATCGTCGCCGCCACATCCCCCAGGTCGGCCAGGGACGCCGCGCTGTGGATGTAGCGGCACGGCACGGACACGGAGCAGACGGGCACACCCTCGCGCTGTAGGAACATGCCTCCCGAATCGGTGCCGGCGGTTGTCAGCCTCCGGTACTGGTAGGGCACGTCGTGTCTTGAGGCGAGCGAGGCGAGCTGCTCCCGTATCCTCGAATCCATGACCACCGTTCCGTCCATCACGCTGATGGCCGGGCCTTCACTGAGGTCGGTGCAGGTCAGGGAGGGGTCGACTCCGGGGACGTTCGCGCTCGACGTCCCGTCGATGGCCAGCGCCAGCCGGGGGGCCACATGGTAGGCGGCCACCCGGGCCCCGCGGAGGCCGACTTCCTCCTGGACGGTAAAGACCCCGAAGAGTGTCAGCCCGTCGCGCTCGGGGCCGAGGAGGACCTCGGCGACCACCGCGCACCCGACCCTGTCGTCGAGGGCCTTGCCCTTGACCCTTCCGTTCGACAGGCGCTCGAAGCGAGTGGAGAAGAAGACGGGCGTGCCCGGGGGGGCGACCGCGACCGCCTCCTCCTTGTTCCCGGCGCCGATGTCTATCAGGAGCTCGCGGGACGGCGGCACCTTCTCGCGGTCGTCAGCGTCGAGGAGGTGCACGGCCCCAAGGCCGATGACCCCGGGCATTTTCGCGAGGCCCACGAGCACCGGGCGGCCCGGTAGGACTCGCGGGTCGAGGCCGCCGCTCTCCTTGAACCTCAGAAGACCCGAGTCCTCGTGCCCGGCGACCACCAGGCCGACCTCGTCCATGTGGGCGGCGAGCATCACCCTCACGGGCCCGTTGCCCCTCCGGCAGACGAGGTTCCCGATGGTGTCGGTATACACCTCGCAGCAGTGGGGCTCTAAGGCCTCCCTGAGGAGCTCCCTCACCTCTCCCTCTCCTCCGGCTATCCCACAGGCGTTGGAGAGGCGTTCCAGAAGCTCCCCGACCCGGTCCTCTAAAGTGCCGGGGGCCGGTTCCAGCACGACAACTCCTCCACGAAGGCCCACGTGACCCGGCTCACGGCCACGGCCAGAAGATGACCCGCGTTCTTGACGTCGTCCAGGCTCGCCGTCTCAACGGGGGTGTGCATGTAGCGTACGGGAATCGACACGATGCCGGTCGGGATGCCGCCGCGGGCCGTCTGCATCACCCAGGCGTCAGTGCCGGTATGGCCGGGCATGACCTCGAGGGCGTAGGCGATTCCCGCGTCGGTGGCAGCCTCGCGTAAGAGCCGGACCACCTCGGGGTGGCAGTTCGGCCCGACCCCCACCGTGGGCCCGCCTCCCAGGGGGTAGGTGCTGGTGGGGTCCTGGCCCGGGGACCTGCCGAAGGTCGCGTCGACGGCGATGGCCACGCCCGGACGCTGCGCGAAGGCCGCCGTGACCGCTCCCGGACATCCGCCGGCCTCCTCGCCGACAGTGCCCACGGCGACGAGGTCCGCCTCGTGCCCGACATCCCGTAGGCGCTCCAGGGCCAGCCCGATGGCCGCCAACCCGGCGGCGTCGTCCAGGTACCGGCCGGAGACCCACCCGTTCCTGAGCGCGACCACGTCCCCGCGGTAGAGCACGGGGTCGCCCACGGCCACGAGGTCGCGGGCGGACTCCCCGAGCCCCAGGTCCACGTGGAGTTCGGCTATCTTCGGGACGTTCTTCCTGTCCTCGGGCGTTGTCAGGTGCGGTGGCTTGGACCCTATGACTCCGGTGAGGCGGCGCCTCGCGACGATCTCCACTTCCTGCCCCAGGAGAAGGCGGCGGTCCACCCTGCCCACCCCCGAAAGACGCAGGAACCCGCCGTCCTCGATGGCGGACACCACAAAGCCGACACAGTCCATGTGGGCGGCGACCATGACCCTGGCCCGAGGTTCACGGCCGCTGCCTCGGGCGACGCCGACGAAGTTGCCCAGGGTGTCCACGCGGCTTTCGTCGAGCCACGGTCCCCAAAGCCGCCGGAGCAGGCGGGCCGTCCCCTCCTCGTGCCCGTGGACTGACGCCGCCCGCGAAAGCTCGGCCAGGGTCTCCGAAATCCCCAAGGACCCACCTCCTCGTCGCGTCCCACGACCCGTTCTCACTGTTGACAGGCTTTCCTTCCGGCGAACGGGGAAGACGAGACATTCTGTGACAAGTGGACGTGCCGTGGCGCCATATATACAGGCGTAGCCGTTGGAGGTGGCCCTGATGCCCCTCATTCTCTACCTAATCGGTGCGGCGTCGTTCCTCGCGGCCGGAGCCCTGCTGGCCTATTCGAGACACAGCGGCGACTGCGAGACGGTCCTCGAGGTCCACAAGTCCCATGACTTCAGGGTGGAGATTGTGGACGGGCACACCGCGGTGGCGAGTTGCGTGGTCCCGCTGGCGAACAAGTCGCAAGTGCGGGGCACCGTGGTCGACCTAAGATGCGAGGTCCGGTGCCCGAGAAGGGTCGAGACGGGCCTGACCTTGCGACCCTTCGCGGCAAGGCAGGGCGAGGCCCCGAGCGGCGAGGGCTGGCGGGCGACGGACCTTGCCGGGGGTCAGAGTGTGGACCTCGTCGTGGGGGTTGTGCTGATTTGCGGAGGGAGAGCGACGGCCAGGCATTGGCCGCAGTACTTGGCCCGGCTCTCCGGGCTGCCGCTGCTTGTACGCGTCAAGGTAGTGGGCAGGCGGTCCATCGCCTGGCGCCTGTCGCAAGTCGCCTTTCCCTGGGAAGACCTCGCGCGGAAGGCGGCGTAGACCTGTGGCGCCCCACGGGCCGGTGCCGGGGTCCCGTTCCTTCGTGCGGGGCGCGGCGCTCTTGGCCGGGGCCAGCCTCTTTGGCCGGCTGCTCGGGGGCCTGGCGCGGATACCTCTTACGCGGTTCCTCGGCGGCGAGGGCATGGGCCTATTCCAGATGGCCTATGTCATCTACGTCGCCGCCATCACCTTCGCTATATCGGGCCTCAACGTGGCCACGTCCCGGTTGGTCGCCGAGTGGCTGGCGCGGGGCAGCCCGCGCGAAGCGGCCAGGGTCTTCCGGTCGGCCCTCGTCCTGGGGCTGGTCACCGGCGTAGGGTTCTGGCTCGTCGTCGACCGGGGGGCTCTGTACCTGGCGACCGCGGTCCTCCGGGACGGCCGCGCGGCCGCTGTCCTCAGGTCGGTCGCCCCGGCCATCGTCCCCATCTCCCTCATCGCGGTCTTCAAGGGCTACTTCCAGGGGTTTCAGGACATGGTTCCCTCCTCGAGCGCGCAGGCCTTGGAACAGGTTGTCAGGGTCGGGGCGATGATGTGGTTCGTGTTCGTCCTGCGAGACCAGGGATTGGAGAGGGCCGTGAGCGGGGCGGTCCAGGGAACCGTCATCGGAGCGATGACGGCCCTCGCCTTCCTGGTCGCCCTCTACGCCCGCAGGCAGGCGCGACTCTCGGGGCAGGCCCGGGCGCGCCCCGCGGGGCGGCTCCGCCTCCCGCCCGGCCCGGGGGAGACGGCAGGAGCGGTTCTCGCGGTCGCCGTCCCGGTCACCGTGGGGGCGGCCGTCCTGCCCGTGATGGACGCCGTCCAGACCTTCCTGGTGCCCGGACGCCTTCAGGCGGCCGGGGTGGACCCGGGCGTGGTCACTCACCTCTACGGCCAGCTCCACGGCATGGCTTATCCGCTGGTCGGGCTGCCGGCCATAGTGGCCGCGGCCCTGGCCGCCGCGCTCGTCCCGGCCATAGCCGACGCGGTGGAGCGGGGAGCCCGGGCGGAGGCGGAAGCCCGGATCTCGGCCTCTCTCCGCCTGACGGTCATCTTCAGCCTACCGGCCACCGCCGGGTTGGTCATCCTCGCCAGGCCGATAAACCAGATGCTGTTCGGGATACCGGAGGCCGGAGTCCCGCTCATCTACGTTTCGGGGGCCTGCCTCCTGATCTCCGTGCAGCAGACCACGACAGGGGTTCTTCAGGGACTGGGGTTTGTGAGGGTCCCGCTCTACGGCCTATTGGCCGGCCTCGGAGCCAACGCGGTCACGACCTACTTCCTGGCCGCTATGCCGGCCCTCGGCATCAACGGGGCGGCTCTCGGCATTGTCGCGGGCTTCCTGGTCGCGTCGTCGGTGAACCTCGCGGCCGTTTTCGCCACGACCCGCATGAGGTTCGACGTTCCGGGCCTGGTGTTCCGGCCGGCAGTCGCGACTGCCGCCATGTCCGTGGCGACCGCGGTCATCTACCGCTGGCTCATGGGAGCCTGCGTGGGAAACGTGGCGGCGACCGTCCTGGCGGTGGTGTTCGGCGCCTCTAGCTATCTCATCAGCTTGGTCGCCGTCGGCGGGCTATCCTCGCGGGAGTTGAGGCTGATACCCGTGCTGGGCCCGAAGCTCGCCGGTCTGTTCCGTTGGGGCGGCCCCAGGTAGGCGGTTTCCGGCCCGGCGCCGCGGGACGTCCCACGGGCCCGAGCGCCGGCTGCCGCCGCCGGCGGATACCGGACGACCGCCTCTAGCCCCGCCTCGGGTCCTGGTCCTGCCTCTCGCGAAGCCTATCGAGGTTCCTTTGGACGTCGCGGCGAGCCGGGCCCCAGAATCCCTGCTCGATCTCGGCCTGGGTGATGTGGTCGCTGACGTCCGCCGGACGGGCCATGACAGTCTCGGCCTTGACCCATTTCTCATCCTTGTAGCCGCAGCCCGGGCACTTGAACCGGACGAGCCGGGCCGCCGGGATGGTGACTCCGCCGGCGACCCCCTTGTTCCGCCACTGGTCCGTCTCCTCGCGTTCGAGGATGGTCCGGCACTCGGGGCACCGGCGCGCCGTGCGCCTAGGGAGCCACACGCCGAAGACGTAGTAGAGGGCCAGCACGATGCCGATGAGCACGGTCGCCCGAAGAAGAACGACCGGCCACGAGGCGCGGGAGATCATCTCTGCCGCCAAGAGCATGAGTCAGCCTCCTCACCGATGGCATCCGCTACCCGGAGGGTATTCGGGCCGGAGCGCGTTGTTCCCTGGGTAAGGGAGGAGCCCACCCGAGAGCCCGTCGAACTCCGCTCGCAATACGGCATGGGAGGGCTGACGGATGATGGGTGCGGCCACGCGTGACGGGGATGCGGCCAGGCGTGACGCCGGGGCCACGGCGGGCGGCCGGCGCGGCCGGGACGGCGGGAGCGGCCGGGACGGTGGGGAGGTTTGGGCCTCTAGACTCGAGATAGGCCAAGGGGAGCTTGCGGCCAGGCAAGAACGCGTGCAGGCCCACCTCCGTGGGCAAGGGCTCTCGGGTATGGTGTTCTTCAGCTCAACGTCGGTGTTCTACCTTACCGGGTTCGCCTTCATCCCGACCGAGCGCCCTCTGGCGTTCATCCTGCCTGTCGAGGGGCGGAGCGTGCTCTTCGTCCCCAGGCTGGAGCGGGAACACGCCCGGGTCATGGGCGCTCTTGTCGACGATGTCGTGGACTATCCCGAGTACCCGGGCGAGACGCACCCGATGGAGCTCCTGGGTGTTCTTCTCCGGGAGCGGCGACTTGACGAGGGCATCGCGGCGGACGCGCCCGGCTACGGATCGCCGTGGGGCTACGCCGGGCCGAAACTCGAGGACGTCCAGGGCGTGCCGGCCCCTGTCGTGCTGCCGAAGCTCATCGAAGGCCATCGCATGGTCAAGTCGCCGGCCGAAGTCGCCCTGATTCGCGAAAGCGCGAGGTGGGGCAATCTGGCCCACGCCCTCCTGCAGGACTACTCGGTTCCGGGGGCCCTGGAGACCGACGTGTCGGCCAGGGCGTCTCTGGAGGCGACGGCGTCGATGATGAAGACTCTCGGCCGGAGCTACGAGCCGCGCGGGGGAGAGGGGGCAGGGGCCGGGTTCAGGGGCCAGATAGGGCCCCATTCGGCGAATCCGCATTCCATAACGCGCAACGCCCGGCTCAGGCCGGGGAACGTCCTCGTGACCGGAGCCGGGGCCACCGTCTGGGGCTACAACAGCGAGCTCGAGCGGACCATGTTCGTCGGCCCCCCGAGCGCCGAACAGAAACGCTTCTTCGGGCACATGACGGCTCTGCAGGACATCGCCTTCGAGGCCATCCGGCCGGGACGGCCGTGCTCCGACGTGGATCGGGCCGTACGGGCCTACTTCGAGAAGCACGATCTCTGGCCTTACTGGCGTCACCACGTCGGCCACGCCCTGGGTCTTCTCGGGCATGAGGCCCCGTTCTTCGATATCGGCGACCAGACGGTCATCGAGCCCGGGATGGTCTTCAGCGTGGAGCCGGGGCTCTACGTGGAGGGCCTCGGGGGCTTCCGCCATTCCGACACGGTTTTGGTCCGGGCCGACGACATCGAGCTTCTGACCTACTACCCCAGGGACCTCGAAAGCCTGATCTGCGGCTGAGGGGATGGGGGAGTGAGGTTTCGGACGCGGGTGAAATCAGCGGCGCCGGCCGACTAGAATCTAGCGGCCGGCGCCGTCACGTACGGCCGCCCGCGCCCGAACGGCTCGCCGGCCTGTTTCCGGCGAGCGGCGCCGGTACTCCCGCCATGGGGGTGGACGGGATGAGGTTCGGCCGAGCGGAGGGTGCCCAAAGGCGGCCTGCCGGTCCCGCGGGCCTGGCGGCCGGCGTGCTCTGTCTTACGGTCCTCGGATACGGGCTCGGGTGCTACTTCTATCTTCGCGGGCTACCCAGCGACCAGAACCCCGGACTGGTCACCCTGGCCGTCCCGGACGAGCTTATGGAGGAGGCCGGCCGGCTCGTTGAGAGCTACGCGGCCCTCGCCGGCCGAGGGGTCGTGCTGGTAGAGGCCGGACGGGTCGACGGTCCCGCGGCTGACCCGGCCGCCCTCGTCGCCTCCGGGGCCGTGGACTGCGCGCTGGTCCTGACGGGATTTCCGGAGCGCGCAGGCCCGGGGCGGCCCGAGGCCACACCGGCCGGGACCATTCCCGCTCCAGGCTCGGGCCCCCTCTACCGGGCCGTGCTGCTCTCAGTGCCTTTCCCGTCACCTCTCACCGGCCTGAGCCTAGCCGAAGCGGCGGGCTACGTCGCGACCGGTACCGGAGGTCCGACCGACACCTCGGGTCAGCGAGGTTTCGGAACGAGCTCCTGGGTGACGGCCGTGGGTCTCAGGGGGCGCTCGCCCGACCGCCAGTTGCTGGCCGTAGACGGCGTCTACCCGACACTCGACTCGGTGGCCGACGGCAGCTACGCTCTGTCGGCCGAGGTTAGGCTCATCGTGCGGTCCGGTCCCAGGGGTCTTCTCGGCCTGCCCGGCAAGCTCGGGCCGGTAAGGAGGTGGCTCTGGCCCGACGAAGAGGGCACTCTCGCTCTGGCGGCCTGGTTCGGCGGCCCCGAATCTAGAGCCGCGTTCTACGGCCAGCCGTTCGAGGTCTCGCTTGCGGCCGCGGGTGACGTCATGCTTTCCCGGAACGTGGGGAAGGCCATCGACGAGAACGGGCTGGAGTGGCCCTTCGGCCTTGTCGGGGAGCGCCTGGGGGAGGCGGACGTCACCTACTGCAACCTGGAGTCGCCGCTGGGGACTTCGGGGGAACCCCTCCCCGGCAAGGGCATATGGTTCAGGGCCAGTCCCAAGACCGTCACGTGTCTTACGGGCGCCGGCATCGACGTCGTCTCGCTGGCCAACAACCACATCTTGGACTACGATTCGCCCTGCCTGCTAGAGACCATTGACATCCTCGACTCCCACGGAATAGCGCACGCCGGGGCCGGGGAGGACATGGCCGCCGCCCGGGCGCCCGCCATCGTCGAAGTCCCTGTCAGAACCGGCCTGCTTGACCCGCGGGCCCCCGCCGGGGACGGCGTGTTCCGTGTCGCCTTCCTATCCTACACGGAGTTCGCCAAACCCGACCTGTTCTGGGACGTCACCTACCGGCGCACCTTCCTGGCGGGAGAAGGGGTGCCCGGATGCGCTCCCCTGGACATGAGCATGGTGGCCGAGGACGTGCCGGCCGCCCTGGAGGTGGCCGACTTCGTCGTTGTCTGCTACCACTGGGGCATGGAGAACGAACCCTACCCGCTCCGGTACGACCCGAAGAACGACCTCGATTCCATAGCCCGCCGGACCATCGACCTCGGGGCCGGACTGGTCCTGGGGACGCACCCACACGCCGTCCAGGGCCTGGAGGTCTATCGCGGGGGAGTGATCGCCTACAGCCTGGGCAACTTCGTCATGGACCAGAAGCGCGACACCCAGAAGGAGGGGCTCGTGCTCGAGGTGCGGCTAGGGCCCACAGGCGTGCTCTCCGCCCGGTTGCTCCCGGTGTGGATCGACACGACCCGGCCTCGCTTCCTCGAGGGCGATGAGGCCAAGGGCCTCCTGGAGAAGGTCGAGGTCATCTCGAGGCCGTTCAGGGGCGGGCCGTAGGGCCCAAGCCGGGCCGACCCGCCGCGAGAAGGTGGGTGCCCCGGGCGAGCATGGCCCGGACGAAGGCCCCGTGGACCCGGTGGTCAGAGGACGCCACGTCGGCGGCGTTTCTGACCGGGCCGCCCGTGAACGCCGACCCTTCTCGACCAAGACGCGACCACGAGCGTTCTTACCACAATTAGGCAGGACGTGGCCTTCGCCGGTCGAACTCTGACCCGGGTCGCGACAGGCCCTATGACGTGGGAGGTGGTGCCGGTTTGAAGAGGAGAGCGCAAGGCTGGATCTTCCTGGTGGCCCTGGCGGTGTTGCTGGTAGCGGCGTCCGCCGCGCCGGCCCGGGCGGGGCAGGTGCAACCCTGGGCCGTCCTCATTGGACCGGGGTTCGACCGGTATCTACCGGGGACCGACGTGTGGTCGATAGGTCTTGCGGTCGTGGGAGACGGCGCGGGTACCGACGTACCCGTTTTGGCCGCCGCGTCCGTCAGTCTGGACGGGGATTCACTCCCGGCGGCGGCTGTCGTTCTCCGCGACAAGCCCTGGGCCATGGCCGCCGGACGTGTCAGCCTGAGCGAACTCACGTGGTTGAAGTCCCGGGCGTCCGCGGCACTGGCGGGCAGGGCCCCGGACCAGTCAGAACTCCTCGGCCTGGAGAGGGTAGGGCGGCGCCTGGCCGCGGTCCTGCGTGAGGCGGAAGGCATGTGCCTGACGGTGACCGGTCGCTCCTCAATCGCGGGAGGGGCCCACCGGCTGGCGGTCACCCTGGACTACCAAGTGGGCCGGACGAAGGTGAGCGTGACCGAAGAAGTACAGGTGCTCGTGGCTTCGGTCCCGGACGCGCCGGGCTGGTACCCGGCCGACCTTCATATGCACTCGACCTACTCCGACGGCAACAAGAGCATCGGGGGCCTCAAGTCTGATCTCGCGTCGCGAGGCTACGCCATCGGGTACGTGACCGAGCATACGTCGGCCCTGATGTCGAGCGGAGTCTTCGACTCCATGAGCGACAGCTACCCCGCGGACTGCAAGGCCGCGAGCGACCTCGGGACGTCGATGTTCCCCGGGGCGGAGATGGCGGTGGGGCACGGCACGTGGCTCGGCTGGAACGGTGACGGGCACAGCCTGGCCTACGGCATCTCCAGCACGGCGGGGCTCAACGACAATACGTGGGGGCCGCAGACCGGCCTCGATAAGGTCAGGTCCAACAACAGCCCGCTATCAAGCCCCGGTATCGCTCACCCGACGCACTTCTGGTACCCCTGGGAGGACTGGACGGTCCTGCGGTACTACGGCATAGAGCTGATGTCCGGCTACCAGTGGTACTTCGATGTGAATAGCGGCCCGGCAACACGCTGGCGGAGCGAATGCGCCCGGCTGCAGGCCTACTCCGACAGCTTCCGCCCGTCGGTGCGGTCGGGAAGCGACTATCACAGTTCCTGGTACCCGTACGTGACCCACGTGAAGCTACCGTCCGACGACGCCTGGACCGAAGGGACCTGGGAGGACAGGTGGGTCGCGGTGAGCGCCGCCCTGCGGGACGGTCGTACGACCATCAGCCGAAAGGGGTCGCTGGCCTACGTCACGGCTGACGGCTATGACGTGGGGAGTTCGCTGGTGAGGGCCGTCGGCCAGACGATCTCCTTCTACATCCACTTCAGGCCCATCGAGGCCGGCTCCTACACCCTGACCCTCTACCGGGACAACTGCGCCTCCACCGTCTGGACCAGGTCCATATCGGCCGCCGCAAACAGCACCTACACGTGGACGCACTCGTACTCCTACCCGGGCTCGAGCCACTACTACTGGCTCTACGTCAGCGGCCCAGACTACTGCTACACGACCCCGATCTACATGCACCCCTAGGGCAGGGGCGGTTTCCGCGTAGGGGCAGGGCGGCGAGCCGGAATCAGAAGTACTGCGGGCTCGTCTTCTTGTACTCGCGAGTGCTGAAGAGAACCTGGTACGAGGGCAGGCCGGTCGCGAGGGAGAGACCTCGGACGAGGTCCGTCACTTCCTCGCGCGTCCGGCCGTGGATCATGGTGTAGAGGCGGTAGGGCCAGCCGTCCAGAGGCGGCCGGGCGTAGCAGTGCGTGACGGCGCCAGACCTGGCGAGAGAGCGGCCGGCCTGGTCCAGGAGTTCCTCGGGTACTTGCCAGACGACCATGGCGTTCGCCTGTATGCCCGCCCGGCGGTGGGCGAGGATTGCGGACAGGCGCCTGAGCCACCCCCGCTCTCGGAAGGCGGCGATGCGCGCGAGGACCTCGCCCTCGCTCCGGCCGAGAGCCTCCCCGAGCCGGGCGTAGGGGCGGGGGCCGTCCGGGAGGTCCCCCTGCAGGGCGGCGATGAGAGCCGTGTCTGTCTCGTCGAGGTCTGCACGGCCGGTCGCCGGAAGGTCCCGGCCCGGGTTTCCCGCGGCGGTCTCCGCGGCGGTAGTGGTCGCCTCCGGGGTTGTCCCGCCGTCGTAGAGGCGGAACCTGACTTCGCGCTTGTAGATCCTGTCGGCGGGCAGGTCGCAAAAGCCGATGCCCGTGGCCTTCCGGAGGTCGTCCAGGATGACCGCGACTCTTTCCGGTGAGCCGGCCACGAGGGTGAACCAGAGGTTATAGGGTCCCTCGCGGGCGTAGTTGTGGGTGACTTCCGGGTAGAGGCTGACCATCGCGGCGACGTCGTCCAGGCGGTCGGGGGGGACGCGGGCGGCCACCAGAGTGGTCGTGAGCCCCAGGGCCCGGCTGTCGAAAACGCCCCCGAGCCGGCGGATGAGGCCTGAGGCCCGGAAGCGCCCGACGGCTTTCATGACTTCAGCCTCCGCCCGGGGCGTGGCCGCACCCGTCACCCGTGTCGGGTCAGTCCGGCCGGACGGGCCGGCGGCCGCCAGCCTCGCGGCTAGTTCGGCGTACGGCCTCGGCACCGCGGGGAAGTCGGCCTGGATGAGGTCAAGAAGGCGGGCGTCGGTCTCGGAGAGCCGGGGCCTCTCGTTCCCGCTACCGCTACTGCTCTCCACTTAGCCACCTCACCGCCCGCCGGGCGTAGTAGGTGAGGACGAAGTCGGCCCCGGCCCGTTTGATGGCGGTGAGGGCCTCCAGGGCCGCGGCCCGCTCGTCTATCCAGCCCCGTTCAGCCGCCGCGCGGAGCATCGCGTACTCCCCGCTCACGTGATAGGCCGCGACCGGCAGAAGGCAGGCTTCCCGGACGGCCCGGACGACGTCCAGGTAGGGAAGGGCCGGTTTGACCATGACCATGTCGGCCCCTTCCTCCACGTCGAGCAGGGCCTCGTCGACGGCCTGCCTAGAGCCTGAAGCCGGGTCCATCTGGTAGCCGCGGCGGTCGCCGGTCCGGGGCGCGGAGTGGGCGGCTTCGCGGAACGGGCCGTAGAAAGCCGAGGCGTACTTCACCGCGTAGCTGAGGATGGCCGTGCCGGTGAACCCCTCCGCGTCGAGAACCCTCCTGATGGCCAGGACCCGGCCGTCCATCATGTCGGACGGGGCCACGACGTCGGCGCCGGCCCGGGCGTGGGACAGCGCAACGGCCGCCAGGCGTTCGAGGGTGGGGTCGTTCTCGACTTCCCCGTCGAGAGCCAGGAGCCCGCAGTGCCCGTGGTCGGTGTACTGGCAAAGGCACACGTCGGTCATCACCAGGAGGTCCGGGAACTCGGCCTTGACCGCCGAGACAGCTCGCTGGACCGGACCCGCCGGGTCCCAGGCCGAACTCCCCTCCGGGTCTTTGGTCTCGGGTAGGCCGAAGAGAATCACCCCGGGGATATCGAGGGCCGCGACCTCGGCGACTTCCTTCAGGAGCTCGTCGACCGAGAGATGGTAATTGCCCGGCATGGAGTCGATTTCCTGACGCACCCGTCTCCCCGGGACCACGAAGAACGGGTTCACGAAGTCCGCCGGGCTCAGGGTCACTTCCCGGACCAGCCGCCTCACGGCCTCCGAGCGCCGCAGGCGCCTGAGCCTTCGCGATGGGCCGGGTCCCGGTCTCTCCGGGTCAGGCCCGCCCGTGTCGCCCGGCCTCTGGGTGCCGCTCACGCTACCACCTCCCGGATTTCGTCGTCGGTAAGGTAACAGCCGGGGTCCGAGGCCCAGAAGTCGCCGGTCGCGGCTTCGGCCCTCGCCCGGAGATTGCCGTTACAGGCGTCCAGCCACGCGCACCCGCCGCACCTTCCCGTGAGCTTGGTCTTCCGGTCGCGGAGGGCCTTGAGGAGGGGCTGCTCGGAGTCGGTCCATATGTCGGGGAAAGGACGCTCGAGGATGTTGCCGAGCACGCGCGACCCGGTGAACTGGTCGGGGGTCACGTCTCCCCGGTGGTTCACGGCGGCTATGGCCATCCCCGACCTGTTCCCGCCGCTCAGGCGGATGCGGGCGAGGACCCGGGGGGCTCTCTCGGGGTCCTCCTTCAGGAGCTTGAGATAGAGGTAGACCCCGTCGGCGTGGTTGTCCACCGTCAGGATTTCCTTCCGGATACCGCGCCTCGCGAAATCGCGGGCACGGTCGACGATGAGGTCCATCGCCCGTCTGGTCTCCTCGGGACTCAGGCTGGACGATGCGATTCCCCGCCCCCGGCCGCTCGGCACGAGGTGGTAGAAGCACACCCGGGGAATGTCCTCGCGCTCCACAAGGTCCAGGATGCTGTCGAGGGCCTCGACGTTGTGCCGGCTGAGAGTGAAGCGCAGGCCCATCCTCTGGCCGGCCTCGCGGCAGTTGCGTATCCCCCGGAGGGCCGCGTCGAAGGCCCCGTCCCGGCCGCGGAAGCGGTCGTTCGTGTCGCCCAACCCGTCCAGGCTGATGCCCACGTAGGAGACGCCCGCGTCCTTGACTCTCGCCGCGACGCCGGGGGTTATGAGCGTCCCGTTGGTCGACAGGGTGACCCGCATCCCGTGGCTGACCGCCCGGCCGATGACGTCGAAGAGGTCCCGGCGGAGGAACGGCTCGCCGCCGGAGATGAGGAGGACGGGAACCCGAAAGCCGGCCAGGGAATCCACGAAGTCGAGGGCCTGTGCGGTCGTGAGCCCGTGGGCCTCGGGAGCGGCCTTCTCGCCGGCTTCCCCGGAACCGTCGTCGAAGTCGGCCCCGTAGTAGCAGTGGACGCACCTGAGATTGCAGAGGGCCGTCGAGTTCCAGACCACCACGGGGCCGGTGCCTTCCCGCGTCCCGTGACGGGCGCCTCTGGCCTCCGGGTGGTACCGGAGGCTGTTGCCGTAGTGGTTCTCGTCAAACAGGAGAGCCGTCAGGTCCAGCACCTTGGGTCGTCCTTTCCCGGTAGTGGTCGAGGACGGCCTCGACCAATCCGTCCACGGTGTAGTCTCTCGCCACGGCCGAGGGGTCGAGGCCCACCTCCGCGGATGTCTGGGCCGTGACCGGCCCGATGCAGAAGACAGCCGGGCGTCTTGGGGTGACGGCGAGCCAGTCGTGTCCCACCGCGCGCATGAACTGCCTGACCGTCTCGGAACTGGCGAAGGTCAGGGCGTCGACGCGCCCCGCGCGCAGCAGGGCCGCCAGATCGTCCCTGAGGGCCGCGCGCGCCGGGCTGTCCGCCTCAGGTCCCAGCCCGTAGGCGTGGACCTCCTCGACCTCGAGACCGCGCCTGCCGAGCTCGTCCACCACGGCCCGGCGCCCGAGGCTCGACCGCACCAGGAGAACCCTGGCCGGCCGCGCGGTGCCGCCGCCGGCCAGGCCCGCGGCCTCGCCGACGGCCCGCGCCAGGGCTTCGCCCTCATAAGCCTCCGGGACGAGATCGGCTCTCACTCCCCGTCGGAGAAGCCTGTCGGCCGTGGCGGGGCCGATGGCCGCGACGTGCTTTTTCGACAGGGTCCGCGTGTCAAGACCGACGGCCGTCAACCGTTCGAAGAAGATGTCCACACCGTTGACGCTGGTGAAAACGATCCAGTCGAAATCGTCGAGACGCTCGAGGCAAGAGTCCAGGCGCCGTAACTCGGGGCTGCCGGGCTGGGGGCGCTCGACGCGGACAGCCGGAAAGGTGAACACGTCGGCTCCAAGGGACCGGAGCCGCTCGGAAAGGAGCGAAGCCTGCTCGCGGGTCCGGGTCACCACGACGCGACGCCCGGCCAGTGGAAGGTCCTCGCGCCAGGCGAGTTCGTCGCGCAGGGCGGCGACTTCCCCGACTATGATGAGGGCCGGGTTACTCACACCGGCGGCCGCGGCCTTGCCGGCGATATCGCCGAGCGTGCCGCTCACGACACGCTGTTCGGCGGTCGTGGCCGAGGCGACGACGCAGGCCGGGGTCGACGGCGGCCGGTCGCCCCGCAGCATCTGGTCGACTATGTCAGCGAGCCGACCCGTCCCCATCAACACGACGATCGTGTCGACCGCCGAGGCGAGCCGGGCGAAGTCGGGGGTGTCCTTGCCGCCGCCTTCCCCGTGCCCGGTCACGACGGCGAAGGACTGCGCCTTCCCGCGGTGCGTGACGGGGATGCCCGCGTAGGCTGGGCCGGCCACGGCCGACGTGACGCCGGGCACGACTTCGTAAGAGACCCCCGCGGCGCGCAGGGCCTGGGCCTCCTCGCCGCCGCGGCCAAAGACGAACGGGTCGCCGCCTTTGAGTCTCACGACGTTCAGCCCCTGACCGGCCTTCTCGACCAGGAGCCGGGAAATGCCCTCCTGGGTTATTGAATGCCGGCCGGGCTCTTTGCCGGCCAGGATGATCTCGCAGCCCGGGGGGGTGCGCGCAAGCAAGGATGGGTTCGCCAGCCTGTCGACGACCACGCAGTCGGCCCGCGCGAGGAGGTCGGCCCCTTTGACGGTCAGGAGTGCCGGGTCACCAGGGCCCGCCCCGACGAGGTAGACGATGCCGGGACCACTCTTCCGCGGGCCCTGCGCGGCCGGAGGGCGGACCAGCTCGGCGGCTCCCCGTTTCAGAAGGTCCTCGGCCAGGCCGGCGCCGGCCCTGACCGCGGCGGCCCTGTCGAGCGGCCCGTCGACGGACCTCCGGCCGTCGACGGATCGGCTCCCGTCTTCGCTGAGGGCGAGGCCAACGATGTCGAGACGGTCCTTGCCCGGGTCAATCCGGGCATAGGCCCCGGCCGCCGCGTGACACCCGGCGCCGAGCCGGTGAAGAAAGGCCCGTTCCGCCTCCGCGGCCAGCCGGGCCTGGGCATCGTCGATCCGGGACGCGAGAGCGACGGCGTCCTGGTCGTCCGCGCGGCACTCCACGGCCAGGAAGCCTTGAGCCGGGGCGGGTACGAAGGTCTCGGGGTCCAGGTACTCGTTGACCCTGCCCGCGAGGCCCAGGCGTTCGAGGCCGGCGGCCGCGAGAACGATGGCGTCGTAGGCCCCTTCGTCCAGGCGACGGAGACGGGTATCCACGTTGCCGCGTAGAGGACGGCACTCGAGGTCGGGCCGGAGTCTGCGGACCAGGGCGGCCCGCCGCGGGCTGGATGTTCCGACGCTTCCGCCCGGGGGTAACCCGGCGAGGCCGCGTCCGCTCCGCGATATGATGGCATCCCGAGGGTCGGCCCGCGTCGTCACCGCGGCAAGGACCAACCCGGCCGGCATGGCGGTCGGCAGGTCCTTCAAAGAATGGACGGCCAGGTCGATCTGGCCGTGAAGAAGAGCGCGTTCGAGTTCGTTCGTAAAGGTTCCGACAGTGGAAAGGTCGGCCAAGGGCGTCGTCACGTCGAGATCCCCGCCGGTCGAGATGGTCACGAGTTCGAAACGAGGAGCCGGGTCTCCGGCGTCGCCGCTCGAACCACACGACGCCCGGAGGGCCTCCACGACGAGTTCGGCCTGCCGGCGTGCCAGGCCGCTGCCGCGGCAACCGACCCTGAGAAGCCGCCCGGGGGCCGCCGCGAGGCCTGCCGCCAGCAGGATCTCCCGTTCCGCGTCCGCTTCCCGCCCCTCGCGCGCGGCCGCGACCACCTCCGGGTCCAGGGCCCGGTCGACGGCCGCCTGGAGCCGGACCAGCCGGGCCTCGGCGGATGACTCACGCCGGCGGAGTTCGGCTCGCGCCCGCCCGAGGAGGGAGGTGATGAGGCCGTATTCCGGACCGTAGCGTTCCTCGAGTTCCCGCTTGAGCCGGCTAGCGAGGAGAGGGCTGGCGCCGCCCGACGAGACCGCCACTTGCAGGCGGCCCCTCCTGACCACGGCGGGAGCCTCGAAGTCGCACAACTCGGGGCTGTCGACGACGTTCACCAATACGCCTCGGCTCTTGGCTTCCGCCGCTACCCGAGCGTTGGTCCCCGCGTCGTCCGTGGCGGTCACGCAGAGGGCCATACCGTCCAGGAGTTCGGGAGTGAAGTCGGCTTCGACCAGGCGGACCTCGCCGCGCCCCGCGGCCTGGCGGACCTCCTCGCAAGCCGCCGGAGCGACCACGGTCACAGCGGCGCCTGAGCCGGTCAGTCCCTGTATCTTCCGCCACGCGACGTTTCCGGCCCCGACAACCAGACACCGGCGGCCCGCGAGGTTGAGGTAGACGGGGTAGAGAGGCGGAACGCTCACCGGTAACTCATGGCCACCTTTCTGCGGCTGCTTGTCCCCGAGCATCACTCTCGGGGATATGAGACCACTATAGCCACTGGTGGAAACGGCTCAAGAGAGGGGTCGCCACCAGGAGATTGACGGCCGTCAGGATGAACCCGACGTTTAGGACCCAGCTCGCGCGCCGGGCCGTCCAGCCGAGCCGGACCCGGGCCACGAGGTGGAAGGCGTAGGCGAGCACGGCCAGGAACGTCGAGATGACCTTGGGGTCGGCGAACCACGTCGCGCCCCACAAGGAAACGGCACGAGCTATTCCGGGGATCAGGCCCGCCACCAGGAAAAGCAGCCCCGCGACGACCAGGCGCAACCCGACCCGGTCCAGGACCTCGAGGGACGGGAGAAGCCGGGAGAGGGGTCCCAGGCGGAGCTTCCTGAGACTGCGGTCCTGTGTCGTGTACATGAGGTTCGCCACCCAGGCCAGGGTGAACAGGCCCCAGCCGGTGGCCGCCAGGATGGCGTGGACCGGCACCCAGCTTTCCTCCAGCACCGACCTGTCCGGCCCGGCGATCAACCCGCCGGACGCCCAGCCGGCCACGACGTCCGCCAGCACCAGCCCGACGGCGATGGCCGGGAACAAGAACAACCCTAACCCGGTGGGGGCCATCTGCGGCCCGGGGCCGTCCTGACCTCTCGGGCCGAGGCGTTTCCCGGCTTCCCGCAGAAGGGCGTCGCTCACCTGGTAGCTGGAGGCCGCGAGCCAGGTTACCAGCAGCATGGCGCCGGGGGCGGCGCTCCACACGGTCCAGCGCCCCCCGAATAGGGCGCCGCCGAGGAGCGCGACGGTGTGCGCGACCCAGGCTCCCTGCGCCGCCCAAGCGCTGTACCGGTTCCACCGGCGCTCCCTGACGGAGAGATACGCCCCCAGAGCGGAGAGCGCGTAGAGCACGGCCGAGGCGCCGACGAGGACCGGAACGGCCAAACCGATTAGACCCACCTTGCCAGCGAGCGCGTCACCCATTGCCTTTCACCTCGCCGTTTGCCTTGGTCGTCCCGTGAAGACCCGCCGGCGGGTCCCGGGACAGGTCCGCTTCTTCCCGCCGTTCCCTGGTCTCACGCCTGACCGCCAGTTCTCCGTGGAGGACCCGGCCGACCACGTCCAGCACGGCCGTGCCGTCCCGCTGGGCGACCAGCTCGCGGAGGGTGACTGTCGGCAGGTCGAGGATGCGATTGGTCAGGCGGCGGCTGAAAGCCTCCAGTAGTTCACGGTCCCTTGGGGAGACCGGCCCGAGATCGCCGAGCGCCCGCTCGACCTCCTCGGTCCTTATCGTCTCCGCCCGCGCCCGGAAGTGACGTATCACCGGAGCGGCCATCTTCCTGCGCCGAGCGGCCTCGAACCTCTCGACTTCCTCGGCCACCATGCGCTCGACCTTCACGGCCTCACGACGCCGCTCCTCGATGTTCGCCTGAACCGCGCCCTCCAAGTCGTCGAGGTTGAAAAGATAGACGTCCTCTCTGGCGCCGAGCGCCGGGTCTATCTGTCGCGGCACTCCGAGGTCGATGAGGAGCAAGGGGTGGCGGCGGCGGGGGGCGGCCGCCTTGAGGTCGGCCGGCCCCAGGATGTAGTGGGGGGCTTCGGAGCAGGCGACGACGATGTCGGAACTCGCGAGGAGTTGCGGTAGGGCGGTGAGGTCCGCGGCGCGGCAGCGGACAGATGTCCCGACGTCCAGGGACGACAGGGCCTCCTCGGCTCTTTCGAGGGTGCGGTTCGCGGCCACGATGCCTCCGAGCCCGGCTTCCACCAGGTGTCTCAGGGCCACCCGCCCGATGTCGCCCGTCCCGATGAGGAGCGCGTTCCTGCCGGACAAGTCGGCGAAGACCTTTCGCGCGAGACCCAAAGCCACGTAGGGCACCGACACGGCGTTGGCGCTGATGTTTGTCTCGGTCCGGGCGCGCGCCCCGACGCGCAAGGCCCCTTGGAACAGGGCGTGCAGGGTGGGTCCGGCCGTCCCCGCGGCGCAGGCGGCCTCGTAGAGGTCCTTTACCTGACCGAGGATTTCGGTCTCGCCGAGAACCATCGAGTCGAGGCCGGAGGCCACCCGGTAGAGGTGGCTGACGGCCTCGGCGTCGCAGTAGGCGTAGACGTGCTGGAGGAGAGCCTCGGCGGCGGGCGGGGCCCCGCTGTCGTCAGTTCCGGCAAGCCGGGCGACAAGGGCGGCGGGCTCGCCCCGTGGCGGGCAGGAGCAATCCGGGAGCGACTGGTCGGTCACGGCGTAGACCTCGGCGCGATTGCAGGTCGATAGAATCACGACCTCGCCGCCGCACGCCTCTTGCAAGTCCCGCAGGGTGGCCTTCAGGCGCCACCCGGGCACGGCCACTTTCTCCCGTACTTCGACGGGCGCCGTCCTGTGATTCAGGCCCGCGACCAGGAGGCGTGCAGTCACCCGCGGGCCACCCCATCCACGGGGGCCGCCACGCCGGGCGGCCTCCCGGTGCGAGGTTTCCAGAGGCACAGAGGCTCCTCGGCCAGGTAGTCGCCTGACATCGAGAAGGCCCGGGCGCGGCACCCCCGGCAGACCTCGCCGTACTCGCACCGGCCGCACTTGCCGCCGAGACGGCCCGGGTCGCGGAGGTCCCCGAGGACGGGGGAGGAGGCGTAGATGTCGCTGAAGCTGCGTTCTCTGACGTTGCCGGCCGACACCGGCAAGTAGCCGCAAGGGTTGACGTCCCCGACTCGGGACACGAAGCAGAACCCGTCGCCGGCCAGGCATCCGGTGGGCGGGCGGGGCGGGCCCGCCCGCCCGGGGAGGCTTGCCCGCGCGGGATGGCCGCCCTCAGTGCCCACCCGGCGCCGCCAGACCCGCGCGTAGTGCGGCCCGCACGTGACCTTCACCTGGATAGGGGCCGAGACCGATTTCTCGGCGACCCAGGCCAGGATCCTCTCGTAGTCCGCCGCGGAAACGCCGGCCTCACTGGCGCCGCGGCCGGTGGGGACGAGCATGAACACGTCCCAGGTACTCGCTCCCAGCTCGACGGCCTTTTCCAACATGGCCGGCAGGTGCCGGGCGGTCCTCCCGGTGACCGTGGTGTTGATCTGGAACGGCAGACCCTGCCGCCGGGCTTCCGCGAGGCCCCGCGTGGCGTCCTCGAAGGCCCCGGGGACGGCTCTGAACTCGTCGTGGGTCTCGGGGCCGGGCCCGTCAAGACTAACGGACAGCCCGGCCACCCGGGCCTCCAGGAGCATCTTGACGGTGGTCCGGTCGAGCAGGGTCCCATTGGTCCCGACCACCGTGTGAAGCCCGCAGGCGGAGCTATACGCGGCAATTTCGAACACGTCCGGCCTGACCAGGGGTTCGCCTCCGCTGATGATGAAGATGAGAGGCCCGGGAGCGGTTCGCGGCATGGACGCGATGTCGCGAACCAGAGTCTTGACCTCCGCGGTGTCTAGTTCGCCCGGGTCAGGGTCTGTTTTGGCTTCGGCCCGGCAGTGCACGCAGGCGAGGTTACAGGCCGCGGTCGATTCCCAGGCGACAAGGCGCAAGGCCACAGTATCCGCCTCCGGTCAGTTCGCCTCGGCGACGGCGGCGAAGGCCGCGCCGGCGCTCTCGATGGTTTCGTCGATATCCTCGTCGCGGTGGGCCAGCGAGACGAACATGGCCTCGAACGGCGACGGGGCGAGGTAGACACCACGTTCGAGCATGGTCCAGAAGAACACGCGATAGGCGTCCCGGTCGCAGTTCTTGGCATCTTCATAGCTCCGGACGGGCCGGAGGCTGAAGAAGGGCGTGAGCAGGGAGCCCACCCGGTTCACCCTGAACGGAACGCCGTTGGCCCGGGCCCGTTCGGCGAGCCCCTCCGCGAGCCGGCGGCTCCTGCGCTCCAGCGTGTCGTAGAGCCCCGGAGCCTTGAGGGCCCGCAAGGTGGCCAAGCCGGCGGCCATGGCCAGCGGGTTTCCGGACAAGGTCCCGGCCTGGTAGACCGGACCGGCCGGGCTGACCATCTCCATGACGTCGCGTCTCCCGCCGTACGCGCCGACCGGCAGCCCGCCTCCGATGATCTTCCCCAGACAGGTGAGGTCCGGGGTCAAGCCGTAGAGTTCCTGGGCTCCACCGAGGGCGACGCGGAAACCCGTGATGACTTCGTCGAAGATGACCAGGGCGCCCGCTTGACGGCAGAGCTTCGCGACACTCTGCAGGAACCCTGGTTCGGGGGGCACCACGCCCATGTTGGCGGCGATGGGCTCGAGGATGACGGCGGCAACCTCCGGGCCATGCGTCTCGAAGATGCTCTCCAGCGTGGCGGCGTCGTTGTAGGGGCAGACGAGGGTGGCCGACGTCGCGGTCTCCGGCACCCCGGGACTACCCGGCAGCCCGAGCGTCGCCATACCTGAGCCGGCCTCGACCAGGAACGGGTCGGCGTGACCGTGGTAGCAGCCCGTGAACTTGATGATCTTCTGGCGCCCGGTGAACCCTCGCGCCAGCCGGACCGCGCTCATCGTCGCCTCGGTGCCGGAGTTCACCATGCGGACGAGTTCGATGCCGGGGACGAGTTCGACGACCAGGCGCGCGAGGTCCGTCTCGGCCCGCGTGGCCGCGCCGAAGGTCGTTCCGCGCTCCATGGCTTCCGAAAGGGCCGCCAGGACCTCCCGGGGGCGGTGCCCCAGGATGAGCGGACCCCAGGAGCAGACGTAGTCGATGTAGCGGCGGCCTTCGACGTCGAAGATGTACGGGCCGTCGCCTCTCTCAATGAACCTCGGGGTGCCTCCCACGGAGGAGAAAGAGCGGACGGGGCTGTTGACCCCGCCCGGGATGTAGCGCTTGGCCTCCTCGAATAGCTCGGTCGAAGGCCGTGTGGTCGTCGTCATGCTGTAGTCCCCCGATAGTCAACCTTGTGTAGTCTTGCACAAACGGCGAAGACTTCGCATCGACCTTGGACAAGTCCTTCCGCAAGTGAGCGAACACTGGCTGAGACTTACCGCCATATACGTCAAACCATGTTCGCTAGAGGGCCACGGCCACACCGGGAGTCAGGAAGTAGACAACGGCCGACTTGACGGGTCTCGACCAGATGGTTTCCACCGCGCGGCGGTAGAGGTCGATTTGGTGACGGTAGGCCTCGGCCTGGGAGACGGCGTCATCGGCCGTCACCCGGTCGGTCTTGAGGTCGATGATGGTGAAGCCGTCCGGCTCGTCGAGAAGGATGTCTATGATGCCCTGGACCAGCACGGTCTCCCGGGAGGAGTGCTGGGTGATCTCGGGGTAGAGCTCGCCCGCGGGGAGGCCCAGGGTGAACGGCACCTCCCGCCTGACTTTGGACTTCGCGCCGGCGACGCGTCGCCCGAGGTCGGAGGCGAAGAAGCGGGCCACGGCCGCTGTGTCGGCCAGCCGGGCCTGTTCCGGGCTCATGATCTCGCGCTCGGCAAGGCTGCCGGCCAGGGCGGCGAGGGCGGCCTCGTCCAGGGGGTCGCTGAGGTCGGCGTGCTGGGCCAGGAGGTGGGTGGCCAAGCCCCGTTCGAGGGGACCCTGATAGAGGGGCTGGGTTTCGAGGAAGGCCGGCCGCAGCGTGGCCAGGCCGCCGGACAGCCCCACCGACGCCCCCAAAGGGCGGGGGCCGGCGCGGGCCCCGGTCCGCGGTGAGGGCCCGAGCGGCGCCGCGTCCTCGTCGGGCTCGGCGTCGCCCAGGCGCTTGAGCTCGGAGACCGACACCTTGGCCCGCATGGAAGTGAGCTCGGCGTGCGGGTAGCGCCAGTCCAGGGCCTCCGTGAGGCGGCCCGGAACCGCGCCGGGGACCGGCTCGAGCCGCGAAATGGCGTCCCACACGGAACTCTCGTCGGGAAGGCCGGGAATCCTCGCCGGCGGTGCCGAGCGTAGGCCCGGGTGCCCGTCGACCCCATAGACCTCGAACCGCCACAAGGACCGGCTGTCAAGGGGCCTGCCCATGTCGTCCGGGTAGCCGGCCGGGTCCCGGAGAGGACGGGCCTCGGGGAGCCAGGCCACCGCCGGCACAAGCCAGTCGAGGTAGGTTCTCGCTCTGGCCACGCGAGGGACGGAAAGCCGCCGGCGGCCCGAAGCTTCGCCTTTCTCGGGCTTCTCCGGGAGGCACCATCCCTGAAGGGCCTCGGCCAGCTTCCGCCTGGTACCCACGAGGACGAGGCAGTCACGGGCTCTGGTCATGGCCACGTACAGGCACCGCATCTCCTCGGCGACCGCGTCCAGGGTGTTCTGACAGGCCACGGCGTGGCTGGCCAGGCTGGGGTACTTGAGCCGCCGGGCGGTGTCGACCACCATGGGTCCGAATCCCAGGTGGCGGTGGCAGATGAGGTCGCCCGTCGCGTCGTCGAAGTTGAACCGTTTGCCGAGGTGCGGCAGGAAGACGACCGGGAACTCCTGGCCCTTGCTCCGGTGGATGCTCATCACCCTTACGGCGTCCTCACCCTCGGTTATGGGCTGGGGAGGGCCGACGTCCCCGCCGGTCTCGCGCAGGTGGTCGATAAAGCGGAGGAAGCGGGACAAACCTTGCCGCGCGAACTGGTCGAAGGCCTGGGCGCGCCCGTAGAGACCGCGCAAATTGACCTGGCGCTGGGCGCCGCCGGGGAGACCACCCACGTAGGCATAAAGGCCCGTCTCCCTGTAGAGTCTCCAGAGAAGCTCCGAGAGCGGGCCCCGGCGAGCCTGGCCGCGCCATGCTTCGAGCTTGGCCAGGAAGTCCTCGAGGCGGCTCGCGAGCCCGGCCGGGACGGCGGCGAGCGCGCCCCGCGCACCCGCGCCGGACCTGCCCTGCTGACCCGTGCCGGACCCGCCCTGCTGACCCGCGCCGGACCCGCCCTGCTCACCCGTGCCGGACCCGCCGGCCGCCGCGACGACCGCGTCGTAGTAGTCCCCCCGCCGGTCGCAGAGCCGCACGAGGGCGAGGTCCGCCTCGGTGAGACCCACTACGGGAGAGCGGAGAACGGCCGCGAGCGGGATGTCCTGGCGAGGGTTGTCTATGAGCCGGAGGAGCGAGAGGACGGTCTCGACTTCCGTGGCGGAGAAGTAGCCCGTGCTCAGTTGAGCCGTGGCCGGAATTCCCGCTCGGGTGAGCGTGTCCACGACCAGGTTCGCGAGGCCCGTGGTGGCCCTCATCAGGATGGCGATGTCCCCGTACCTCGCCCGGCGGTAGGCCCCGGTCCTCGGGTCGTAGACTTCGAGCGGCTGGCGCCCTTCGACCATCTCCCGGATACGCCCGGCGATGAGGCCCGCCTCGCGCTCCACGACGTGGAGGTCCCCGGGGTCCCGGCCCTGTGCCTCGACCGGCGAGGGATCGTCTTCGTCGAGGTCGCCCGCTTCGGTGGAGGGGCCGCCCCTCACATCGGCTTCCATCAAGTGCAGTTCCACCGGCGGGCCCTTCTCGCCGGCAGGGCCGTAGAACGTGGCCCCTGGGCGGAGTTCGGCCTCCGAGTCGTAATCGAGTTCAGCGGCGTCGGGGCGCATGACCTGGCTGAATATGAGGTTCACCGCGTCCAGGATTATCCGGCGGCTCCGGAAGTTCTTCGACAGGGTCACCCGCCGCGGCCTCGGGCGCTCGGAAGGAGACGGAGGGGGGACGGCGCGAGTGCCCAAGGCCGGTGTCGCCGAACGGGGGGTTGCTCCCAGGGCCGGGTCGACATCGCCCGTAGTGATGCGGTCGCACTCGTAGTACTCCCTGAGGAACAACGCCGCATTGGCCAGCCGGAAACGGTAGATGCTCTGCTTCACGTCCCCGACCATGAAGCAGTTCGAGCCCCGTGAGACAAGCCTCAGGATCGCCTGCTGGACGTCGTTTATGTCCTGGTACTCATCGACCAGGACTTCGACGAACCGGCGCCGGAGTTCGAGGGCGGCGTCTGACGGGCAGAGCCTCCCGCTCCCGCGGGCGCTGTCATTATCCTCGGCGCCCGCGTCGCGGAGAACGGCCAGGCAGTAGTGCTCCAGATCGGAAAAGTCGAGGACGGCCCGCTGGTTCTTCTTCTTGCGGTAGGCCGCCGCGAAGCGGGAGACCAACGAGGCCACGGCGCGCATCGGCCCGGCGAGGGCCCGGAGCTCACCGGCGAGGTCCTCGGCCGGCCGTTCCCCGAACGTGGCGACGAGATGGCGAACGGCCGCCTTGGCCTCATTCCGGATCCTCCTGCACTCGTCGCGGACGCCCTGGTCGCCCTGGTCCTTCCCGAGATGCGGGAGATCAGCGAACTGGTCGGCATCCCTGAGGGCCTCGACGATCTTGTTCCAGTCGCCGGTCTTCCCCCGCGCCAGTGCGTCCGCCTGCTCGCGGACGGCACGCGCGCCGGCGGAAACGCGAGCGACGTCGTCCGCCAGGACCGGGGCGTAGGCGGCCGGACCCAGGGGTAGGGTGGTGACGTGCTCGGCCTGCCGGAGCTTGTTCGCGGCCTCCTCGAGGGATAGGGCGATGTCTTCCATGGCCGGGAGGGCGAAGACGGTTTCCTCCAGTGGTTCCCCGGGCGGCATCTCGAAGCGTGAGGCCGCCTGGTCGAGCCAAGCGTCGGGGTCCACATGGCTGCGGCTGAAGCCGTAGAGGCGCAGGACCAACCGGCGGAGGTCCTCGTCGTCCCGTTCGGACGAGTATGCGTCCACAAGGGCCAAGAAGCCCGGGTCGGCTTGCCGATAGAGCTCCTCGAAGACCTCATCGAGCACCTCGACCTCGAGTAGACGGGCCTCCTCTTCAGCGAGGACCTTCGCTCCCGGGTCGACCCCCACACGGTGGAAGTAGCGCTGGACGACCGAAAGACAGAAGGAGTGCAGGGTCGAGATGGAGGCGCGCCCAAGCAGCGCCAGTTGGAGGTGGAGCCGGGCTACCGTGTCGGGCTGGGCCGGCTCCGGCCCGGCCTCCAGGCGGGCGAGCTCGCGGCGCAGGGCCGCGGCAAGGCGTTCCCGCAGCTCCGCGGCGGCGGCCTCGGTGAAGGTCACGACAAGGAGCTGGTCCACATCGGCCAGGCCCTCCAAGACCGTGCGGATGACCCGCTCGACGAGGACAGCGGTCTTGCCGGCTCCCGCGGCCGCGGAGACGAGAAGGTCCGTACCCCTGGTGACTATGGCCAATTCCTGTTCCGCGGTCCAGGTCTCAGCCACCGGGCCCCATCTCCTCCTCTATCTCCTTCTCTACCTCTTTCTCCATCTCGGCCCAGACGTCGTCGCCCTTGAGCCGCCTCAGGCGGCGGTACTCGTCGCCCGCCTTGAGGTCGAACCGGCATACCGGACGGTAGTCGCAGAAACGGCAGGCCGTCTCGCCCGGGGACGCGAACGCCGGCCGGATGCCGATTTCGCCCGCGGCTACGGACGCGGTGAGGCTTCGCAATTTCAGCAGGGTGAAGTCGAGCAGGGTGCGCATCTGCTGCTTGCTGACGACAGGCTCGCCCTTCCTGGCTTTCCCCGAGGCGGTAAGGGTGAGGGGCAGCAAGGGACGGGACTTGCCGGTCGACTCGATGTCCCGGTCCATCAGGCGAAGGACGTCGGGGTCAGCGAGGACGAAGCCTCTCACGCGGACCCTGGTGAGGCGCTCTCGCTCGAGGTCCTCGTCTCCCAGGGGCCTTTCGGCGCGCACGTACGGGTCGGCGACGGGGAAGAAGAAGGCCCCGGCCGGCACAGGTCTCCCGGGCCTGGCGGCAATCGCCTCCTCCCATTCCGTCTCGGGGGCGGTTGCCGCGAGGAGGTAAGCTGGGAGCTGGACATCAAGTCCGGCATGGGTCTTGCCGAAGTCGTAGCGGCGCCCCCCCGACTTGAAGTCGATGACCCGGACGAAGGACTCCGTCCCGGTCCGGGCGACTTCCACGCGGTCCACGACTCCGCGGAGCGTCACATCCTCCCCGGCCGAGGGCATCCGGACGAACCGCATCTCGGTCCCCACGGGGCGGAAGCTGCCTCTCCGGGCGTGCTCGCGGAGGACTTTGAGGGTCCGCCGGACGGTCCGCTCGAGACGTTCCGCGAGATAGCGGTACCGCGCCCGCGAGGCCAGGATATCGCTCTCTAGGCGGGGGGCGACCTCGTCGACCGCTTCCCGGAGCCGCCCGGCGACGGTCTCGTCGTCGAGCTGGGCGAGGTCGAGGTCGTCGGCGGCCAGGCGCCTCGAGAACAGGTTGAGGACGGCGTGATAGTAGCTCCCGATCTCGGGAGCCGCGAGGCGTTGTCTCGGCCGAGGCCTGAGAGCCAGACCGGCCGACGCGAAATGGCTGAACGGGCAGGCGGCGAAGCGTTCCAGCCGCGATACGCTAACTCGAGCCGGCTTGCCGTACAGGAGCCGGGCCAACTCCGGGGCGAGGTCGCCCGAGCGGTTCCGGTAGCCTAGCGAGGCCAGAGCCGCCCGGGCGCGCTGGCGGCGGAGGTCGTCCTTGACCAGCCAGTTGTAGGCCTCCAGGACGGCCGGGGGAACGCGGGGGCCGTGTCCCCCGGCGCCGGCCGGCCCGCCGCCGTGCCCGCCGCCGTCGCCGGAGTCGCCGCCGATGGGGCCTTCCCGCCGTCGTGCCTCGGCCAGAACGCGGGTGACCTGGGTCGTGACCTCTCCCTCAGCGCATAGCTCGGTCGCCTCTTCGGGTTCGAGGGAGACCGGTGTTACGGCGCTCGTTGGGAACATGGCCTTGAGCGCGGAGACGACCTGGGAGGGCGCCATGGCCTTCCCGTCACTGTCGGCCAGGGTGTGGCTGACCCAGAGACGCTCCGACGCCCGGGTGAGAGCGATGTAGGCGAAGTAGTCCTCGGCCAGGGCCTTCTCTCGGCTCGACGGGGCCAGGTCGAGGCCGTACCCCTCGGCGAGATCGGCACGTTCCCTGTCGTCGAAGATGGTATCGTCGCGGTGCATGGCGGGGAAGACCCCGTCGTTGACTCCGAGGACGAAAGACGCCCGCACGTCCGGCTGTCGCGAGCGGTCGATGGCCCCCACCGTGACCTGGTCGAGGCTAGGCGGGACCAGCGAGAGCGTGAGGGTGGCCAATCCTGCCTCGAGCGTTCGGCCGAACTCCTCCGTGGAAACGGGCCAGGAGCCGAGGTTAGTCACCATCTGGTCGAGGACGCGGCAGAATCCCTTGAGAACCTGCTCATGCTCTTGCGCTTCGTCCGGGCGCCCGGCTTCGATGGCCTCGCCGGCCCACCGCTCGAGCGTCGCCGGCACACCGGCAGCCTCGACGAGCTCCCACAGGGCGGCGGCTCTATCTTCGAAGGTCGCCGGAGGAGAACCGCCCGCGGCTTCCTCCCCGCCGGCCAAACGGGAGGCGTAGGGGCTGAGGAGTGCGGCGACCTGCCTCCGGAGCGAGTCGACCCTGTCCAGGACGTCCTCCGTGGCGGGGTCGGGCGGGGCCGTCTCGTCCAGGGCGAACACCCGGCGCCAGCGCCAGGGTTCATCGCGGGTCCACGTCCGGCAGCCCCGCAGCCCGTGAGCGATGACGTAGTTCTCGAGGACGTCGACGTCGGCGCGCGGGAGAGGCCACAGATCGGTCTTCAGCAGGCGAAAGAGCGGGCCCGGCGCCCAGTCGTCGTGGGCGACCTCCACCGCGGAGCGGGCGAACTCTACCAGCGGGTGGTAGGTCACCGGCCGGCGCCTGTCGATGAAGTAGGGGACGCCGTAGTCGACCAGGGTCGCCTCGATGATGCCCGCGTAGGGCTCAAGGCGCCGGGCGACGAGAGACATGTCCCTCCAGCGGTAGCCCTCCTCGCGGGCCAGGCGGACCATCTCGCGGGCGGCCGCGGCGACCTCGGCGTGGCGCGAGTTCGCCACGACGAGCGCCAGCCCCGGGGGGGCGGTATCGCTGTCGGGAGTGGGCCCCCGGTAAGGGCCGGGGACCGGTCTCGGGTAGTTTCTCTCCAGGTGAGCGAGGGCGGGCGACCCGGCGAACCTCGGCGGGGGGTCGCCTTTGAGCACGACGGGTTCGGCTCTCTCTACGCCCGCCTGGGCAAGGCGGCCGAGGAGGGCGTCGTAGGTGCGGAGGGCGGGGTGAAAGGCGGACGGGCCCGACCGGCCCGAAGACCTCGCCTCGACGGGGTCCACGCACAGGGCGACCGACAGCTCTTCGACCGTGTCCGCGAGGGCGATGAGGACGTCGAGCTCCCGGGCGGTGAACCCGGCGAAGCCGTCGACCCATACGCTGGCCCCGGCCACGCAGGACGGGCGCGAGCCGAGGCGTCCGGCGAGGAATGCCAGGTGGTCGTCCGGGTCGACCCACCGCCCCTCCAGGTAGTCCTCCAGCTCCCGGCTGATGATGGCGAGGTCCCGGAGTTTCCTCGCCAGGAGAGTATCGTCCTGGGCGGTGGCGGCCAGGCGTTCGCAGGCCCGCTCCAACTCCTGGTGTCCTATGCTGTAAGCCCGGAGCTCGCCGAGCGTTTGGACGAGCCGGCTGAGGAAGCCCAGGCTGTCCAGGCAGGAACCGAAGACGCATAGCTGGTCCTGCCTCCGACTCAATAAGGCCCTCAGGGCCATGACCTTGCCCACTTCATCTATGTGCGGCCGTGCCGCGCCTCCGGTCTCGGCCATGACGCGCAGGGCCAGGCGCCTGAAGCTCAGCACCTGGGCCCTGGCTGTTCCCGGCACCCCCGGAAGCGACACGAGGGCCCGGTCCATCTGGAAGGTGGCCTGTTCGGGGACGAGCAGGATCAACGGGGGGCCGTCCGGGCCACGTCTGAGTTCCCTCGCGACAGCCTCCAGGCAGTAGCGGGTCTTGCCGCTTCCGGCGCGGCCGAGGACGAATCGGAAAGGCAACCCAAGACCCCCAGAGGTGGAATCCTGCCCTCACTCCTTGGACGCGCTGCCTCGATTCCCTCTGCCTGGAGCGCGGCTCCGGTGGGTCCGGGCGACCACGGTCCTAGCAGCCCGTTAGCCCTGCGGCTCGGGCCGAAGGCGGAGGATTCCCGAATCCTCGGGCGAAACGGGGCAACCCATGGCCTCGACTCAGTCCGACACGGTACTCGGGTCCCAGATCGCCCCGTCCCCGGGTTCGGCCGTCATGCGCCGGGCGATTCTCCGCCTGGCCTGGCCCGCCGCCCTCGAGATGGTCCTTCACATGGGCGTCTGGATGTTCGACGTCGCGATGGTGGGCCGCCTCGGGGCGGTCTCTCTCAGCGCCACGGCGGTGTCGGGCCAGGTCTACTGGTCCCTGGTCTTCCTGATGGGGGGCATAGGGGTCGGCCTGACGGCCGTCGTATCCAGGCTGATAGGGGCCGGGGAGCGTAGGGAGGCCGGGCGCGTCGGGGCGCAGGGGGCTCTCCTGGCCCTCGCCGCGGGGCTGGCCCTGGGCGTGATAGTCTGGGCGGCCGCACCCGGGGTGTTCCTAGTCGCCAGGCTCGGTCAAGAGGCTTCGAGTCTCGGCGTCACCTACATGCGGACGATCTGCCTGGGGGCGCCGTTCCTGGTCACCGGGATGGCCCTCTCCGGAGTCCTTCGAGCCTACGGGGACACCCGGACTCCGATGCTGATCGTAGCTCTCACGAACGCCCTCAACGTGGTGGGTGACTGGGCTCTCATCTTCGGGAACCTCGGCTTTCCCGCCCTCGGTGTGCGGGGCGCGGCCCTCGCCAGCCTCAGCGCCCAGGCGGTCGGCGCCGTGGTCTTCATGGCCCTCCTCTTCTCGGGGAGGCTCAAGGCAAGGATAAGCCTCGCGGATGTCACCCGCCCCGACCGGTTTGTCGTCGCCCGCATTCTACGCGTGGCCGTCCCCGCCAGCCTGGAGAACATGTTCACTGACCTTGCGAGGACTGTCGGCATCTTCGCCGTGACCTCTCTCGGATCCGTGGCCATGGCCTCCCACGAGGTGACGGCGGCGGCGGAGTCCCTCTCCTTCATGCCCGGCTTCGGGTTGGCGGTGGCCGCGACGGTCCTGGTGGGCCAGAGCCTCGGGGCGGGGGACCCGGCCAGGGCCGAGGCCGGCGTCCGGGAGAGCGCCCGCATGTCCGTGATGTTCATGGGTTCGCTGGGGGTGCTCTTCTTACTGATTCCAAGGCAGTTGGTGAGCGTGTTCACCAACGACCCGGCGATCATCGACCTCGCGTCGAAGTGCCTGCGGGTCACCGCCTTCGCGCAGCCTTTCATGGCCCTTCAGGGGGTATACTCCGGAGCTTTGCGGGGGGCGGGGGACACCAGGTCGCCCATGCTCATAGCCGCCGTCACGTCCTGGGGTTGCCGGGTCGCCTTATCCTACCTCGCGGTCTTCGTCCTTCACCTGCCTCTTCCATGGCTCTGGGGAATCATGGTCCTCGACTGGGGTGTCAAGCTCGCCTGGGTGACCGTCGTCTACCGGCGCGGCCGGTGGCGGGAGGCCGGGGTCTAGCCCGGCGGGCACTCGATGCGCAGCCTCGCGTAGACCTCCTTGGTAACGATTCCGTTCACCGCCAGCCGTTCCCGGGTCTGGAAGACCCGCACGGCCTGGGCCGTTCGCGGTCCGTAGACGCCGTCCGCGGGGCCCGGGTCGATGCCCTGCCCGGCCAGCGCCTGCTGCACGGCGACCACGTCGGGCCCGCTCATGAAGGGGGTCGTCACGGCCAGGGTCCGGCATTCGGCCAAGGGGCTGCCGGGAGCGGGGGTGGGTCCGGGAGGAGAAGGCTCATCGGCCGGCGAGGCGGCGGCGAGTAGTTTCGACACGGCGACACATTTCAGCCCCCTGGCCGCGAGTCGCGCCAGTATGACCGGCAAGGCCCGGACCGTCTGCTCAACCCCGTCGTGGAGCACGACGATGGAGCCCGGCGACGTGCGTGACAGCACGTGGCCGGCTATCGACGAGGCCGGCGGGCTCCGCCAGTCCTGAGGGTCGACGTCCCAGAGGACGTTGTGGCTGTAGCCGGCGGTGGCGGCCCCGCCCAGCACCGTGGCGCTGAAGTCTCCGTACGGGGGGCGGAAGAGGTCTGTCTGCTCGGCGCCGGCCTCGACCATGGCCCGCCTCGTGAGCTCCAGCTGTCGCAACACGCCCGCGTAACCCACTCTGGTCAGCCAAGCGTGGTCGTAGCTGTGGTTGGCCAGCTCGCTACCGGCCGATACGACACTCCTGACCGCTTCGGGGTTCTGGTGGACCAGTTTGCCTACGACGAAGAACGTCGCCGAGCCCCCGTAGTCGCCTAAGATTCGCAGCTTCGCCGCAGTCAGCGTCGGGCTGGGCCCGTCGTCGAACGTCAGGGCGACCAGTCCCTGACTGGTGTTCACCCGGCGGATGGTGGCGATGCCCGCCGACAAGCCCTCTACTTCCCCTCGCAGGCCCTCGGGCGCCAGCATCCCCGTGCCCCAACGGCCGGCTCGCCTCAAGTCCCGCCCACCGGTCCAGCCGTGCATCCGGCATCCCCCCGTGCGTGTTGTCGTCCGGGTCCAATCTATGCCCGGCGTTTCCGGCCGGCGCGGAGGACGGGCAGGCCAACGCCGCCGGCCCCGTGGCTGGTTTCGTGAATCCTGGGAAACCATGTCCCTCCCCGCCTGAATCTGGTCGACGGCGATGAGGCTGCCGGGCGCAACCTGTCGAGCCCGGATCGCGTCTTAAGGCTTGTCGGGACGTTATGTCAACATGGGTCCTGGGCCCGTCTGGCTGCGCCGCGTCACCTGGCGTCAGGTCACGCCACATGGTGCGAGGCAAGAGAAGAGGTTCAAATCATCAGGAAGGAAGGTCGTAGAGACACATGCTACAGAACGCCAGGCAAGTGGATTTGCTCAGGAAGACCGGAAAGGTGTGGCTGGCTGGGGTCGTGCTCGCGGCCGTGGCTCTCACGGCGGTCGTCTCCGGAGTTGCGGTCGCGGCCCCGGCGAAGAAGCCGGCGGGCGAGCCGGGCACGCCCCAGGCCGCGCTCGAGTACAGGCTGTGGCAGGACCAGAGGGATCCGTACCGCCTCCACTTCCAGGTGGTCAACCCGACCCAGAAGCACATTCCCCTCGTCTTCCCTACTGGGCAGAGTTTCGACCTGACCGTCTACCGCAAGGGCGTGGAGAAGTGGCGGTGGTCAGAGGGCCGGATGTTCACTCAGGCGGTGCGCGAGGTTTCCCTGGCGCCCGGCGGTAGCTTGAGCTACGTTATCGACCTGCCGGCCACGCTTGCGCGCCTCTACCGCGCCGACGCCACCTTCGAGGCCGCTCCCGGCCGCGTCTCGCCGGCCCGCCTGTGGTTCTGGCTCCCGGGCAAGGCCCAAGCCCCGGCTGTCCCCGACCTGTCCGGGCTCAGGTACGGCCTGGCGTGGGACCCCGATTACCCGCGCACACTCGTCTTCACGGTGCTGAACACGTCGAGTCAGGCGGTGGAACTAACCTTCCCAACCGGGCAGGAATTCGACGTCGTCGCCCGACGCCCGCGCTACGCGGCGGACGACCCGGCCAAGGGAGTGGTCTGGCGGGCGTCCGATGGTCAGTTCTACACCCAGACCCTTCATCGCGTCACCCTGGCGGCCGGCGGCAAGCTGGTCTACCGCGTCGCGGTGCCCCAGCTCTCAAGCGGCGCCTACCGCTTCGAGGCCTACTTCAAGGCCGACCCGTCGGGCAAGGTCGCGGCCACCCTCGCTGTCGCGAACACTGATCCACTGACCTACGGGCTGAGCATTCGCAACGGGAAAGTGCTCTTCTGGCTCTACAACGGCTCGGGCAAGACGGTCAACCTGCGCTTCACCGGCGACGAGGCCTACCGGCTGGCTCTCGTGGACTCCAAGGGCCGTGAGGTCTGGGTCTACAAGGGCACCCGCTTCTACGGGGACGAGCGCCTCGTCGAGCCCATCCCGGCGGGGATGACCATGAACTACGTGGCTGCCGCGCCAAACACCCAGCGTCTCGGGCTGGCGCCGGGGACCTACACTCTCAAGGCCTACTTCTTGGGAACCGGCACCCTTGGTCCGCACGCGGAGTGCACGCTCGTCGTCAACTGACGGCCATTCTCCGATAGGCCGGCGAACTGCCCCACTCTCCGGGGCCCCGCGAAACGCGCGGGGTCCCGGGGCGTATCCGGGGCCCCGCGCGGGAAGGAGAAACGGGCCCTGATGAGAGAATCCGGCATGTCGCCCGCCGGCCCCGCGGGGCCGCAAGGAGGTGACGCGAATGCCGCACGCTCCAACAGGGCCTGCGTTGTCCGTGCCGGTGCTGCCCCCAACGGGCGGGGGCCTCAGGCCGGGGGCCGCCTACTGGACTGTCCACGTGCTCGGCGTCGCCATCGTGGCCACAGCGGCCTTGTGGATATCCGTGGGGTGGTGGAGACTCCTGGGGGAACGGCTCCGTGCGGAGCCCCGGAAGAATCCTTTGCCTCTCTGGGTGGCCTTGCTGCTGGTCGGTGGGGCGTACGCGCTGCAACTCCTGGTCAGCCGGTTCTGGGCCGACTTGGCCGCCGGCTGGCTCGCAGACGCTCAGGCCGGGGCCGCGCCCGTCTACGGATGGGTGGTCTACGGCTGGCTGCCCGGCCTCGTGGCTCTCCTGCCCTACGCCGTCATCGCTCTAGTAGTGGGCCGGGCGAGCGGTGGCGGCCGGGCGCCGGGGCCTGCGCAGGGCCGACCCGCCGGATGGAAGGCCGTCGAGCCGGTCTTCCGGACCCTCCTCCCCTGGGGGGTGGTCGCGGTGACCGTGGTCGCTTTCCCCATGACCTCCTCATCCCTGGTGTTCGCGTCGTCTCTGAGAGGTCTCGCCCTAATGGGGGCCTACGGGTTCTCGATCAACGTTCTCTTGTTCCCGCTGGTTCTCGGGGTGCTCATGCCCAGCCTGGGCCAGGCTATCGAGCGGGCCCTGCGGTTCGCCCTGGGATCGGGCGGGCCCGCCCGGGGCCTGGCCGTGGCGGCGGGCGAGGCGGTCCTGGTGTCGGCCCTGCTCACCACGTGGCAGATCTGGCCCGGGCTCTCGGGACAGGGGGCCGCTCTTTCCGCCATTGTGCCCCATGCCGTGAGGTACGCCGCCACCAACGTCGTGTCAGCCCTGGCTTACCGGGCCGGGGGAGGCGTCCTGTGGTCCGCGGCGGTATCCCCGTTGATGCTGGCCGCCTGGAATCTCGTGCCGCTGCTTCTGGCCCAGTTCCTCTACTGGGCCCCCTGGATGTGACAAGAGGGGACGTGCGATAGGAGGAGACCGGTGTCGCGGTTGGAGCTTGTAGACGCGCTGCTCACCGGCGACCCGCGGGCGCGAGGTCGCGTCCTTGACGCCGGCACGGGCGGAGGCCACATGACGGCTCTCCTGGCGGCGAGGCGACCGGTTGAACTCGTATCCGTGAGCCTGGACGACTCCTCGTTCGCCAGGGCCGGAGAACGCCTTCCGGCCGGGGCGGTCGATAGGGTCGTCTTCATCCTGGGGGACCTCGCCGATCCGGGATTCCTCGCCGGGCGGACCTTCGACCTCGTGGTGGGCGACTATCTCCTGGCGGCCGTCGCGGGCCACCGTCCCTTCCGCGAGGACCAGGTCCTGAGGTCGCTCGTGAGCCGCCTGGCCCGGGACGGCCTCCTCGTCCTGACAGGCATGGAACCGTTCGAACCCAGGCGGAGCAGGGAGGGGGAGGTGGTCTGGGCCATCCTGCGCTGGCGGGACGCCCTCGCGATCCTAGGTGGCGATGAGCCCTACCGGGAGGTGCCCGGGTGGTGGGCCGCAGAGCGCCTGCGCGAAGCGGGGATGAAGGCACGGGAGCCGCTTCACTCGGAGCCGCTCCGCTGGTCGCCCGCCGGGCTCCGGGCCGTCGCCGATAGCGGTCTCCGGGCGGCCGGAAGAGCCGGGGACCCGAGGGTCCTCTCGACCGCGAGAGCTCGCCTTGGAGCGCTGTGCCGCGAGGCTGAGGGTCTCGCGCGGTCGGGCGGGAAAGACGGACGGCTTGCCTGGGGAAGGGATTGGGTCGTCCTGGCCGGACCGAGCGCATCGGGCCCGGCCAGGGGTGAGCCGGGGGGGCCGGGCGCGGAAAGAACGAGTCAACAGCCCTCGGGGCCTAGACAGCGGGGTAGCACCCTAGTAGAATACCACACTGTGTGATCAAGACTCTGGAGGAGGTGGCGTGAATGCTCATCGTCCGTTTTGCCGCTGTTGCCGGCGTTCACGGCCACTCGTCCGGGTCGGTGAGTCCGCTCTAGAGCCTGGCTGGTCCAGGCCCCCGCCTGAAGGCGGGCACGGAGAGGTATGACGGCCACGGGTGGCTAGGACCCGTGGCCGTTTAACGTCTTCACGGACGGAAGTCCGGTGCGGCCACGGAGGCAGGAAGCTGCCGTGGCCGCTTTACGTCTGTGGAGGCGCCACCCGGCGAGGCGGAGGGAACGGATGGCCGGCTGAGGCCGAGGCCAGGCAAGCGAACTGAAGCAGGTCAAAGCCTGCGGAGTCAAGGAGTGAACAGCGTTGTCTCGCAGAGCGACAGTCACCCGAACCCGGGGCTCCGTCCACTGGGTCGGGTACTTAGGTGAGGAAATCCCGTGCGCCGTGGATCGGAGGAGGAACGGACGCCGGGGAGCTACCGGAAGGGTCCTTCCGGGAGACGAAGTTGAGATCGAACGGCAGTCCGATGGGACCTACGTCATAAGCGACACCAGGCCCAGGCGCAACGAGCTCGCATGGGCCCGGACCCACGGGCGGAGCCCGGTGTCGGCCGCGAACGTGGACTGCATGGTCATAGTCGAGTCGGCGGTGAAGCCCGAGTTCAATCGCCGCGTGGTCGACAGGCTCTTGGCCGCGGCCAAGCGGCGCGGGACCGGGGCGCTCGTCGTGGTGACCAAGTGCGACCTGACCGACGAAAGCCTTGTCCGGTCGCAGGTGGCACGCCTGGCGGAGGAGGGCGTGGACGTCGTCCCGACCAGCGCGGTTAGCGGCGCGGGGCTGGCGGCCGTGCGGGCCCGCCTTCGCGGCCGGATCTCGGCCATCGTGGGGAGGCCCGGGGTCGGCAAGAGCCGCTTGGTTCGGGCTCTGTACCCGGGGCACGACCCGGAGGCCGACCCGGCGATCGCCACCCGTCGTGCGGAGTTGCACCCGGTTCCCGGGGGTGGCTACGTTGTCCTCTGAACAGGCCACGGATGGCCTGGTCACCAGATCTGAAGGGTCGGTGTTCTGGGTCGAGACGGGCGGCCGCGAGATACCGTGCGCCCTCCGGGGGAGGATGAAGAAGCGGCAACTCCGCGTGTCGAGCCTGGTCGTCGTGGGCGACCAGGTCATCGTGGAGACCCTGGCCGACGGGACGGGGGTCATAGAGGAGCGCTTGCCCAGGCAGACCGAACTGGTCCGGCCGGGTTTCCGGGGCTTGCCCCACGTAATCGCCGCCAATCTCGACCAGCTGGTCATCGTGCAGTCGGCGCGGCAACCCAGCTTCAAGCGGCGCCTCACGGAGAGGTTCATGGCGACGGCCCGGCGCGGGGCGATGTCGGCTCTGGTCGTGGTCAACAAGTGTGACCTCGAGGACAAGAGAGTCGTGGAATCGTGGGTCGAGCCCCTGGCCGCCGGCGGGGCCGAGGTGGTGCTCACCAGTGCGGTGACGGGATTGGGCGTCGACGAACTCCGGAGCCGTCTCGTCGGACGCGTCTCAGGGATGGCCGGGCAGTCAGGCGTGGGTAAGTCGAGCCTGATCACCGCCATGTTCCCTGAGTACTCCATCCGGACGGCGGCCACCAGCGAGGGCACGGGCAAGGGCCGCCATACGACCACGTCGAGCCGCCTCTACCCGTTGCCCGGAGGCGGCTACCTGGCGGACACACCCGGGATTCGGGAACTCGGGCTGTTCGAGGACAGCGACGAAGACGTGGCTGGGGTGTTTCCCGAGATCGAGGCTATGGCCGCGGGCTGCGGGTTCCGGGACTGCACGCACACACACGAGCCTAGTTGCGCCGTGAAGGATGCGGTCGAGAACGGAGAGATAGACGAGGACCGCTACCGGAACTACGTCCGGATGCGGCGACGGCAGTGACGGCTGAGGCGGACCGAACCCGGCGTCGGGGCTCCGGTTCGGTCGAGGCATGCGGCAGGGGGCAGGCGCGTCGGGGCTCCGGTTCGGCCTTGACGAACAGAGGTCCGGCTGGCGCCGTCTCTCTTGGTTCGAAGGCGGCCTTGCCGGAGCCCCGACGCGCCTACTTTGCCGAAGGCGGCCTCAGCGGATGCCCCGGCCGGGCGGCTCCGCCGGACTCCAACGACGCGGATCTGCCGTTCTAGTAGCCTAGGGCCCGCCAGGTGTTGGGCCCGACGACTCCGTCCACCGCCAACCCGCGGCTCTGCTGGAAGTCCCTGACGGCCTGCTCGGTCAGGGGCCCGAACACGCCGTCGACAGCCCCGCTGTAGAAGCCCAGGCTTTGAAGCTTCGTCTGCACTTCGGTCACGTACGGTCCGGTGGACCCTCTGGAGAGAGTCGGCCGCCCGCCGCCGTCCGAACCTCCGCCGCCGCTCGGCGAACCTCCGCCTTCGCCGCCGGCTCCTCCGCGGACAATGCGGACCGGTGTGCCGATGCGGACCCAGTCGAAGAGCTCCTCGGCGTTCCGGTTGTGCAGCCGGATACATCCGTTCGAGACGGCGTGCCCGATGGAGGACGGGTTGTTGGTCCCATGGATGCCGTAGTTTCCGGACGGAACGTTGAGCCCCATCCACCGCGTCCCGAGAACCGCCCAGTCAGGGTTCACGACCTTGGTCGCTATCTCCCAGTTGCCCACCGGCGACGGGGTACTCGGTTTCCCGACGGCGCAGGGGTAGACGCGGATTTCCTGGCGGCCGGAGTAGACGTGGAGCCGTCGGGCTACCGTGTCTATGGTAATGCGGACGTCCTTGGGCTTCCCCCATGGACCGCCGGGCGCCGGCGGGGTGGGAGTGGACGGGCTGAAGCCCAGGGCGCGGTAGGTGGCGGCGTTGACCACGCCGTTGTCCGTCAGTCCCCGCGCGCGCTGAAAAGCCATGACGGCCTGTTCGGTCATGGGTCCGAAGATCCCGTCGAGTCCGTAGGTCTCAAACCCTAGTTCCGTCAGGCGTCTCTGGACGGCCAACACGTCCGAGCCTGTCAGATACGGGCGAGTCAGATAGAGCTCGCGCCAGCCGACCTCCCCGGACATGGTCTTGACCATGGAGACACCCCCAAGCCAACCTATGCCGCCGGTGCGGGGGGTGGGAGAA
>QZJP01000049.1 GCA_003599345.1 Bacillota bacterium
CGACCCGCACACCGGGACCATAACGCACAGCGCCACGGGCGGCGGCTATACGGGCGCCGCCATCGGCAGCGTCACGGCGTCCATCGCCGAGGACGACTTCCCGGGAGTCTCGGTCGCCGAGAGCGACGGGTTCACCGCCGTCACCGAGGCGGCGCTGCCGGGGGCGGGGGAAACCGACACCTACACGGTGGTCCTCACCCACGTGCCTAACGGCGACGTGACCATCGCCGTGACCGCAGACTCCGACGTGCGCGTCGAAACGGTCGCCGGTGGAGGTCCGCAGGCGACGGCCTCGCTGACCTTCACGACGGCCGACTGGTCAACCCCTCAGACCATCACTGTCTATGCCTTCGACGACGACGAGGTGGAAGGGGCGCACGCCGGGAATATCACCCACTCCGCCGCCGGCGGCGGCTACGACGGAGTGCCCATTGCCGGCGTGACGGTCGCGGTGACCGACAACGACGTCCCGGGAATAACCATCATTGAAAGCGACTCCTCCACCATTGTGGGCGAGGGGGCCGGCGGAGCCACAGACACCTATGAGGTCAGGCTGGCGGCCAAGCCGTCGGGCACGGTCACCGTGACCGTCACCCCGGACTCCCAGGTGACCGTGGCCGCGGGAACGACGGGTCCGGGAAGTCCCGGGGTCTCAGCGGTGCTCACCTTCACCGTCGCCGACTGGAATGTCCCACAGACCCTCACGGTCGGGGCGGCCGAGGACCTGGTGGTCGAGGGGGTCCATTCCGGCCTTCTCCAGCACTCGGCGGCGGGCGGCGGCTACGACGGGATTACCGCGGACCTCACCGTGACCGTCGGCGACGACGACTTGCCCGGGGTGACAGTAACGGAGACCGGCGGCTCGACGGCGGTCACGGAGGGCGTCACTTCCGGCGAGGGGGCCGGCGACACCTATGACGTGGTTCTGAATCTCGAGCCTTGCGCGACGGTCACTATCACCGTGACGGCGTCGCCCGAGAATCAGGTGACCCTGAGTTCCGGGGGCGGAGTGCCGTCCCCGAGCCTGGCCCTGACCTTCACCCCACAGGACTGGAACGTCCCGCAGACCGTGACGGTGAGGGCGGTGGACGACGGTGTCGTCGAGGGTTCGTCGAGCCCGCAGGCCTCCGTCTCCCTGGCTCACGCGGCGAGCGGAGGGGGGTACGACGGCGCCGCCGTCGACGCTGTCTCGGTGGCCGTTACCGACAATGATCTCCCGCAGGTAGTCGTGGCGGAGTCGGGGAACTCGACCGCGGTCGACGAGGCTTCGACCGCCTACGACACCTACACGATCCACCTCGGGCGGGAACCCTTCGACGACGTCACCGTGACGGTAACCGTAGGTGACGGGCAGACTCTCGTGGAGGTCGAAGCGGGCGGGGCCGGCACGGGGGTCGGCTCGAGCGCCATCCTCGTCTTCACCCCGTCCGACTGGGACGTGGCCCAGACCATCCGCGTCCACCCGGTCAACGACGACGTGGTCGAAGGTCAGCACACGGGGTTGATTTCCCACGCGGCCACCGGCGGCGGCTATGACGGCTGCGCCATCGACGACGTCACGGTCGCCGTCGCCGACAACGACGCGGGCGGGGTGACCATCGTCGAATCGGAGGACCGCACCCAGGTTGCCGAGGGCGGCGCCGGGGGCCCGGCTCTAGATACCTACCAGGTGCTCTTGACCATGCAGCCATCCGGGGACGTGACCATCACGGCCGCGCCCTCCGCCGATCTCACCGTGGACAACGGCTCCGCCGGGAACACTCTCGTCTTCACGCCCGTGAACTGGAACCTGCCACAGACCATCACCGTCGCCGCGGTGGATGACGGCGAGGCCGAGGGTCTCCACACCGGAACCGTCAGCCACACCGCCGCCGGCGGGGGCTACACGGGAGCTTCGGTGGGCACCGTGACGGTTTTCATAACGGACAACGACCCGGGCGTGGTGGTGACGGAAAGTGGTGGGGCGACGGCCGTCAGGGAGGGCGGTCTGACCGACACTTACATCATTGCGCTGAGCACCCAGCCGGCCGGCACGGTCACGGTGACGGTGACGCCGGACGGCCAGTTGACCGTTGATTGCGGGACCGGCCCGGGGTCGCCGGGCGTCGCGGGCCAGGTGACCTTCACGACCTCCGACTGGAGCGACCCGCGCACCATCACCGTCGCCGCGGCCGACGACCTGACCGTCGAGGGCGTACACGCCGGCGTGGTGACTCACTCGGCGTCAAGCGGCGACCCGGACTACGATGCAATAGCCGCCCCGCCCGTCAACGTCACCATCACCGACAACGACTCGGAGGCCCCGCCCTACGAGCCGCCTCCGCCCGCGCCGGAACCCGGACCGGAACCGGCGACGGGCGTCCGGGTGGTCGACCCGGCGCGGGATACGACCCTCCGGTTCGCGGAACTCGGTTTGACGATACACTTCCCGGCAGGATTCGTGGCGGTAGAGCCGGGGGACGAGATCCGGGTCTCCGCCAGGGCCGCGGGACCGCCCGACCCAGTCACCCTGGAAGGCACGCACCGCACAGCCGGGGGCAACTTCGAGCTCACTGTCGTCCGCTACAGGGCCGGCACCACGACCTCCGTCTATGAGTTCGCGAGGACCGTCACGGCCGTCGTCGACCTTCGCGCGACGGCCCCGCGCGGGGTCGTCGCCGACAAGATCGGCCTTTACGTCTGGGAGGCCGGGTCGCTCGGCCCGCCCTCCTGGGTCTACGTCCACTCGGGTTACGACTCAGGCTCGGGCCGGCTCATTGCCAGACTCGCCCACGCCAGCCGCTTCGCGGCCCTGGTCGCCACCCGCACGTTCGACGACATCCAGACCCACTGGGCCAGGCAGGAGATCGAGGTCCTGACAGGCAGGAAGGTCATCCAGGGAGTGGCGCCGTGGGCCTTCGCCCCCGGCGACCTGGTGACGCGGGCTCAATTCTGCGCCCTCTTGGTCCGGGCGCTCGGGCTGGAGGTGTCCACATCCGGGACGACCCCGTTCGCCGACGTCCCGGCCACGGCCTGGTATGCCCCCGAAGTGCGGACGGCGTGGGAGGCCGGCCTGGCCACGGGGTCGACGGGCGCGTCCTTCGCTCCCAACCGGGCGATAACCAGGCAAGAGATCGCCGTCTTCCTATCGCGAGCTCTGGAGGTGACCGGGTTCGCGGTGAACCTCACGTCCGGCGACGTCGCGGAGCTACTCGCCCCGTTCTCCGACGCGGGCCTCGTCCCGGGATGGGCTCGGGGTCCCTTCGCGCAAGTGCTCGCGCAGGGCATCGTCCGGGGCCGCACCTCCACTACCCTGGCGCCGGGAGGCACCGCCACGCGCGCCGAGGCGGCCGTGATGCTCAAGCGGCTCATGGCCAGGACCATGGACGTCGCCGCCACGGCGACGGGTGTTCTCCAGGTGAGCGACGTCGGGGGCCGGCACTTCGAGTTGATCGTCGCCGGGCAGGTCGCCGGCGACAGGGTCCTCGGCGGGCAGGTCTACACCCTCCTGGTCGACCCGGGCAATACCGCCCTGCTGGCGGACCTGGAGGCCCGCGTCGGGGCCACCGTCACCCTCGCCGGCACCGTCCGTCCTGAGGCCATCACAATCTACCAGCGAGGGGTTCCGTTCGTGGTCTACGCCGTGATTGGTTGACGCGGTTCCTGTCGGACAGGGCGCCACCAGCCAGGAGGCGTGCGATTGGTGTCGAACCAGCGGCTAGCTGAGACCCTGGCCGCGACACCAGACCTGACTGGGGGGCTACATTGGCAACGCGCGGGACCGCCGGTTTCTCGCCCTACATCCTGTTCACCCGTGCCGAGTGGGCCCGTTTGCGGGCCTCGACCCCGCTCACCCTGACCCTGGAGGACCTCGAGCGTCTTCGCGGCATCAACGAGCGTATCTCCCTGGACGAGGTAGCCGAGGTCTACCTGCCTCTTTCGCGCCTTCTCAACCTGCACGTCGTCGCCGCCCAGGAGCTCCGCCGCGTGACCGAGGTCTTCCTGGGGGAGCCCGCGACGCAGGCCGGAGCGGCGTCAGCGGAGACTATCGAGGGCGGGGCCATCCCCGGGACCGCGGCGAAAGTCCCCTACGTGATAGGCCTCGCCGGCAGCGTGGCCGTCGGGAAGAGCACGACCGCTCGCATCCTGCAGGCGCTCCTCTCGCGGTGGCCGGGCCATCGCCGCGTCGACCTAGTCACCACGGACGGGTTCCTCTTCCCGAACCGGGTTCTCGAGGAACGCGGCCTGATGGGTCGTAAAGGCTTCCCCGAGAGCTATGATATCCGGCGCTTCATCCGGTTCCTCGCCGAGTTGAAGTCCGGGGTGCCCGAGCTGCGGGTTCCCCTCTACTCGCACTTCACCTACGACATCCTCCCGGATGAGTTCCAGGTCCTGAGGCAGCCGGACATCGTCATCATCGAGGGGCTGAACGTGCTCCAGACCCCGCCCGGCGCGTCCGTCTTCGTCTCCGACTTCTTCGATTTCTCCATCTACGTGGACGCCGAGGAAGCCCACATCATCCGCTGGTACGTGGAGCGCTTCCTGACCTTCGTCGGGACGGCGTTCCGCGACCCTCGCTCCTACTTCCACCGCTACGCCAGCTTGTCAACAGCGGACGCCGTCATGGCGGCGGAGCGCATCTGGCGGGACATCAACTCCGTCAACTTGAGGGAGAACATCCTTCCCACGAGAGACCGGGCGCGGCTCATCCTCACCAAGGGTCCGGACCACAGCGTCAACGAGGTCAGGCTCCGGAGGATGTGATCTGCCCGACCTACGCGCGGCGGCGCGACGGGTTGCGGCCGGCGACCGGTCCTCGCCCGGGTTCCCGCCCGCGTCGCCCGTTCCGCTCACGCTCGGCGCGGGGGAGGGTCAAGGCGAAAAGGCCGGCCGCGACGGCCCCTGAGCCAGTCGCCAGGAGATGGCTTCTCACGCCGCTGAGCGCGGCGAGAGCAAGGGAACGCAGGGAGAGAGACTCCAGTTCGGGAACGGTCGCGGGGAGGTAGGACGCGGTCACGTCCATGGCCAGGAGGCCGAGGGTTACCGATATCCCGATGACGGCAAGCCCTCCGGCCGCCCAAACCCCGCCCCCGGCCGCTACGCCCCGGGCCCCGCGCCCGCCGAACGTCCACAGGAGGATGGACAGCCCGAGACCGTAGATGCCGGCAACGACCGGCGCCATGGTCGCCGCCCGCCAGACAGGCCGCGCTCTGGCCAGGGTCGGCTCGTCCAGCGTGGCGCCGATATCGACGTAGTCGGGTAAGTCTTGAAGACCCCGGGCGGCGTTCAGGTAGAACTCCTCTCCCAGGTGACGCCGGATGGAGTCGAGCAGCACGACCTTGAGTTCAACCACGGGGATCTCTATGGAGAGGCAGTCGTCGTCCGAGCCGAGGTAGGCGACCACGCCGGTCAGGAAAGTTTCAAGCTGAATCTCGAGCCACCCGACGGGGATACCTTCCTCCAGGGCCAGGCGGAGCGCCCGGCGGCGGGTGTCGTCCAGGCCCGAGTTCGACACCAGGCTGTCGAGGAGCTCCGACTTGGCGGAGGCCAGGACCCCCGCCTGGCGGGCCACTTCGACGATGTAGACGGGGTTGGCCGCCGTAGCCCTGAGGCTTGTGCCCACGCACAGCCCTACCACGCAGGGGAAGAGACCCAGGACGAAGACTATTGCCGCGAGTATCCGGGCGGCCGTGAGGACGAGCCGGCCCGAGCCCCGGTGACGGGCGTTCCCGGAACGACCGCGACTCCGGTCGGAGAGGCGAGGCCCCCGGGCCTGGCGGGTACGCGACAAGGGGCGGTCTCCTTTCCTCGGCCGCCCCTTAGGATACCCTGGCTAGAAAGTCCGACCCCGCGGACCACTCGCGCAACGTCCAGCCCCGCGGACAGCTGTTTGCGACCGCCGCATTTGCCCAGGCACTAGGCCACGGCGGCCAAGCTCACGCGCGCTTCGGCCCGAGAAGCGACGCGACCAGGACGTCCGCCGCGGACACCCCGATGCGCGCCAGCTCCTCCTCGTACTCCTGGTTCACCCGCCAGCGCCCTCCGGAGTAGATGACGGCGTCCCAGGGCTGGACGACCAGATCGTCCGTTTCGAGACCGACCCAGTCGGGAGTTATGCTGGAAGAGTGCCGGTAGAGCGTGGCCGTCTTCACTTCGGTCGCCCCTTGGGCCCAGCACTCGTCGACCGCAACCCGGAGAGTCTCACCGGTCCCCGCCATGTCATCGACCACCAGAACACGGCGGCCCTTGACAACCTCCGACGGGATGCGGCCGATGAGAGCCGGGTGCCGCCGGGTCACGATGTCGTCCTGGCGGCGCGTGATGCGTATGGGGAAGAAATCGCGCCGGAGCATCGAGGCGATGATGGCCCCGGGAATGGCGCCACCCTTGGCGATGCCCACGATGACCTCCGGGTGGAGGGTCTTCTCGACCTCCTCGGCCAGCCGGCGGCATATCCTACCGACGTCCTCCCAGTCGATGGCCAGGACGCCGGTGTGCTCGTGATCCATGGACTTCAGGTGCTTCTTCACGGGCCCCACCCCTATGGTCGAGGCATCTTCCGGCGACACGTGCAGGAATCGACCCTACCGCAGGGCGATTATAACACGTCGTGTTGGTCACAATGCGCCTGCGAGGGAACAGAGGGGAGAGGGGGAAGCACCGGTGAGCGAGGTTTCCACCCCAGGTCAAACCGGGGGCGGCGGCCCGACCGTCGCCGAACTGGCGGCCGTGCTGGACCGTATCGCCCCACCCGCGCTGGCCGAACCGTGGGACAACGTGGGGGTGCTGGTCGGGGACCCGGAGTCCCGGCCCCGATGGGTCGCCGTGACCCTGGACCCCGCGTTCGCGCTCATTCCGGCTGTGGGCCGAGCCCTGGGCCGGGCCGCGGATCCCAGCACCACAGGTCTTGTCCCCAATCCCGGTGGAGGACCTCTGCCGGAGGGCCACGGCCTGCTTGTCGCCCACCACCCCGTGCCGTGGAGGCCCCTCTCCCGGGTGCTGGCGACCGACCCGGCCGGCCAGGTCGTATCGGAGTGTCTCCGCCGGGGCATCTCCCTCTACGCGGCCCATACAAGTTTCGATTCGGCCCCTGGGGGCCTCTCGCACGTGCTGGCCTCGCTCGTGGGTATGGCGAGCGAGGGGCGGATGCCCATCGTACCGCGAGGCCGGCACCTCAAGCTTGTCGTTTTCGTGCCCCCCGACCAGAGCGCGGCCGTCAGGCAGGCTTTGGCCGGGGCCGGCGCCGGCTGGATAGGGAACTACAGCGACACGGCCTTCGCGTCCCCCGGCCGAGGCTACTTCCTGCCCCGTGAGGGAGCCGATCCTTTCACCGGCTCACCCGGAGTGCTCGAGGAGACGGCCGAGGAACGGGTCGAGACCATCGTCCCGGCCCACCTCCTGGACGAGGCGGTGCGTCGGATGCTGGAGGTCCATCCCTACGACGAAGTCGCCTACGACGTCTACCCGCTTGAGAGCCACCCGTCCGTGACCAGACCCGAGCTGCTCGCCGGGATAGGCCGGATTGGGGATCTGCCCGGGGACGGCTTGCCCCTCGACGAGTTCACCCGGCACGTGGAGCGGGCTCTCGGGCTCGCCCCGGGCGAAGCAAGACTCCTTGGCGGCCCGGCGACCCGGACCGGTCTCGTGGGGCGCGTCGCCGTCTGCCCGGGAGCCGGTGGCGCCCACGTCCGGGCGGTCGCGGCGGCGGGCGCCCACGTCTACGTCACCGGCGACGTGGGCTACCACGATGCGGTGGGGGCGGCCGGGCTCCGGCTGGCCGTCATCGACGCCGGCCACCTGGCGACCGAGAGGCCGTTCGTGGGAGTCATGGCCACCCTGCTCAGGAAAGAATTCAGAGCCCAAGGGATTCCACTGGACATCATCGAAGTTCCGACTCCGCCAGCCGGGCTGCGCTGAAGGGGAAAGGGGACGCAATGGACTCCGGATACATCCGTGCCGACTTCCGGAACCTTCTCGAGGTACAGGAATTGGACTCCGAGATTGCGAGGCGCCGGGCCGCCATCGAGCATAGCCTCAACGACCCCGAGGTGACAAGGCTCCGGGAGCTTGTCAAGCGGGCCGCGGAGGCCGCGTCCGCCGCCAAGGAACGGGTCGCGACCCTGAAGCGGGCCATCTCGTGGGAAGAGAAGGAAGCCGACGGCATCCGCGAACAGATAACCTCCGCCGAGCGCAAGATGTATGGCGGCCATGTCGCCAACCCTAAGGAACTCGACCAGATGCAGAAGAAGGTTGAGCAGCAACGAAAGGACCTGGGCCGGCACGAAGAGGCCGCGCTCGAAGCGATGATGGAACTCGAGGAAGCCGCCCCGGAGCTCGACCAGGCCGATGCGACTCTGGCGCGGGCCGGCGAGGAGCTGGCGAAGGCCGAGGCCGAGAACAAGGCGACCGCGGCCACCCTCGAGGCCGAGATACGGGAGATAGAGCCGCGCCGCGCGGATGCGGCCGCCCGGGTTCCCGCGGGCCTCATGTCACGCTACGAGCAGATTCGCGACAGGAGGGGCGGCTTGGGCGTAGCCGCACTCACCCCTGACGGCTTGTGCGGGGCGTGCCTCATCAAGGTCCCCGCGATACTGGCCGAGACGGCCCGCAAGGGCGCTCTGGAGGTCTGCGAGAGCTGTGGGCGGCTCCTCGTGGGGCCCAAGCAGGCCCTCGACGCGGCCGGCCCCGGCGAGCCCGGCGGGCGGGACGCCACCACCGGCGGCGCCGGAGGCGGAGCGTGAACCCGGGGGAGGGTGCAGTCCTCACCTGCCACATCGACGGTGCGAGCCGGGGGAATCCAGGGCCGGCCGGCGCCGGAGTCGTCGTCTACGACGGGTCCGGTCGCGAGCGGCGAGCCGCCGGCATCTACCTCGGAGAGACCACGAACAATGTGGCTGAGTACCTGGCCCTGATAGAGGCCTTGCGGGCCGCGTCCGACATCTGCCGCGAGGACGGGCTCGAACGGGACCGGACCTCCGTCGTCATCCGGACGGACAGCCAGCTCGTGGCGAGGCAGGTGTCCGGCGAATACCGGGTCAAGAGCCAAGCTCTGGCGCCGCTGCTCGGCGACTTCCGCCGGGAGGCGGGGGGCTTCTACCGCGTGAGCGTTCTCCACGTGCCCCGCGAGCAGAACCGCCGGGCCGACGAGCTGGCCAACCAGGCCATCGACGACGCCTTCGGGCGGGGGAAGAGCGGGGCCAGCCCGCGGTATTCCCGGCTGAGCCACCTCGAGTGCTCCCGTTGCGAGCGGCGCCTGGACCCCGCCGAACCGCACGGCCCTTGCCCGGCCTGTGGCGCCCCGCTCCTCGCCCGCTACGACCTCGCCGGCCTCGTCTGGCCTCCCCGAGGGAACGACTGTAGCCTGGGTAACCCGGGGCAGTGCCCGGAACACAACTCCATGTGGCGCTACCACGAACTCCTACCCGTCACCGCGCCGCAGTACGTGGTCAGCCTCGGCGAGGGTCTGACGCCCTTGGTGGCGATGGGCGGGCTCGAGCGGGAGTTGGGGCTAGGCCGGGTCCTGGTCAAGGACGACCGCCTCAACCCGACGGGGACTTTCAAGAGCCGAGGGGCTTCGGCCGCCGTCTCCCGGCTCGTCGAGCTGGGCATAGAGAAGTGCGCCATCCCCACCCAGGGCAACGCCGGTTCGGCCTTCGCCGCCTACTCGGCCCGGGCGGGCCTGAGATTCCTCACCGCCATGCCTGAGGACACCCCGGCTGCCATCCGCGCCGAGTGCGAGGCCTACGGGGCCGAGGTCGTCACCGTGAAGGGACTCCTCCCCGACGCGGGGCGTTACGTGCGTGAGCGGGCGGCGGCCGAGGGCTGGTACGTGGCCTCCACCTTTGACGAACCCTACCGGGCCGAGGGCAAGAAGACGATCGCCCTGGAGCTTTTCGAGGCCTTTGGCTCCCGCTGGCCTGACGCCATCGTTTTCCCCGTGGGGGGCGGGGTGGGTCTCGTCGGCGCCTGGAAGGCGGCCCAAGAGCTCGCGACGGCGGGTGTGGCCGGCGCGGCCGAGCCGCGTTCCGGCGCCACCGGCGCGGCTGGACCGGGTTCCGGCGCCTCGGGGACCACTGATGGGCGGCCCAGGCTACCCCGGCTGTTCGCCGTCCAGGCCGCGGGCTGCGCCCCGGTGGTCAAAGCCTATGGCGAGGGCCGCGACGAGACCGAGCCTTTCGCCAACGCCGAAACGGTGGCGGCCGGGCTCCGGGTGCCGTCGCCCAAAGCGGGGTTCCTCATCCTGCGGGCGTTGCGGGCCTCCGGCGGGGCGGCCGTCGCCGTGCCGGACGAAGTCATCCTCCGGACGGTGGTCAAACTCCGGCGCGAGGAGGGTCTCAACTTCTGCCCGGAGGGCGCCGCGGCCGTGGCCGCCCTGCCCGAATTGGCTCGCCGCGGCTGGCTCGACGGCTGCCGCGAGGTCGTGGTCGTCAGCACCGGCACGGGGTTGAAATACCCCTCGGGCTAGCACCCGACGCGGAACCGGCGGGAGCAATGGGCGTTGTCGCGCTAGTTTGGGCTCGCGCGCCGCTTAACCGTTGACGTCTAGACGTCTATAATGCCGCAAAGCGGTGTCCACCCCCGGCGTTCGACGGCCATCAGAGATCACCCCTGCCGCGCTTCACGACGCCTAACCGACGAGCAGCACGAGCAACTCAAGACGTATTTCTTCGTGTGGGCGCGGCTGCTTTTGCCGAAGCTCGTGCCTGGGGCGAATGTCGTTGTCGCTTCGAACCCACTTCTTTCGTTCATTGTGGCAGGAGCGCTGGCTGAGGCTGGTCTCGAAAACCGAGGGACTATCGTAAGGCTGGTAATGACCATGCGCGGTGGGGACAGGCCCAGAGGGGCGCACACGGAGTTTGATAACGTTAGCGTAATGCCAAGGTCTATGTGGGAGCCATGGATAGTGTTCAAGAAACCGATTGAGGGGAGAGTGCAGGACAGCCTTCGTAAATGGAAGACCGGGGGCTTTCGTCGGCCGTCCGGTGAAAGGCCCTTTGGTGATGTCATACATTCTGCGCCCACCCAAAAGAAAGAACGCACCGTTGCGCCTCATCCGAGCCTGAAGCCTCAGGCCTTCCTGAGGCAACTGGTCAGGGGTGTGCTTCCGCTGGGTGAGGGCCTAGTTCTTGACCCCTTTGCCGGAGCGGGCTCAACGCTCGCTGCGGCCGAAGCAGTTGGGTACAGAAGCATTGGAATTGAGAAAGACCGCCACTACTTTGAAATCGCAAGGAACGCCATCCCTAAGCTGACCAGGTTAGCCGCAAATGGAGAGGTTCAAAGCCGGTAAACCCAATTCTGGCGTAGCTTATTGGCCCAGGGTCCCTGCAAGCCCTCCCCTGACGCTGGTATTGTCGCAAGCCAGCCGCCACCCTGCTAACCCCTCTGGCTTGCGGTAACGAACCACATTAAGTGGGAGGTGGATCGTCGCGCTACAAGAGCCGGTAGCTGGGTACTCAACCGGCGTCGAACCAATGCTTCGCCTCGTAGGGCCAACCAGCCGTTCTCGCGTCCCCCCGAGGCGCACTCCCGCGCGGGCTCAGAGGGGCCTAAGAACGCCGGCGGGCGCCCGGCGCTCCGGCTGCGGTCTTGGCGGGATTAGTCTTCTTTCGATCCGGCGACCAGTCTTCCTCGGCTTCACGCCACTTGCCGCTTGATTAGCCGGCTGGCCAGTAGGGTGAAGAGAACCAGGAACCCGCCCAGAACGGCCAGTTCCTTGCCCACGCTTCCCAGGCTCCAGCCGCGGACCATGACGGCCCGCAGGCCGTCGTTGGCGTAGGTCATCGGCATGGCGTAGGCCAGCCAGCGAAGCGGTTCCCACATCGTGTCGATCGGCGTCAGGAGTCCCGAGAGCATTGCCTGCGGCAGGACCACGACGGGGATGAACTGGATGACCTGCAGCTCGTTGCGGGCGTAGAAGGAGAAGAAAATCCCCATCACCACGGCCACCGCCACCAGGGCCGCCTCAACCGTGAAAGCGGCCCCGAGGCTTCCCGCCAGCTTCACCCCCAGGGCGTAGACGCTGAAGAGCAGGATGACCAGCGACTGTGCCAGCGCGAAGATGCCGAACCCAAGGAGATAGCCGACAACGATCTCGCCCCGTTGCACAGGCGAGGCCAACAGGCGCTCCATCGTGCCCGACGACCGCTCCCGCAGGAACGACACGCTGGTCAACAGGAAGGTCAGGAAGAAGGCGATGAAGGCTACGAGGCTCGGGGCGAAGTAGCTGAGGGTCCCCAGTTCCGGGCCGCCGTAGGTGAACTCCACTGCGGGCGCCCGCGGCGTGGTCGGCGGGGCGGGGACATTCACGCCGGGCGGGACGACGCGCTCGTGCTCCTGGGCCAGCTTCTCGGGTAAGGACTGGAGCGCCTGGGCGTAGCGGCGGGAGATGTCCCCGGCGAGCATCGCGTCGCTGCCTTCCACGATGAGGCGCAGGTCGCCGAATCCCCTTCCGGCGAGGATGCCCGACGTGAAGTCGGGGGGGATGACCACGCCACCGTAGAGCTTGCCGTCGCGGACATCCGCCAGCATGTCCTCGGCCGAGGCGTAGCTTCTGAGCTCCAGCGACCGGTCGGTGAGGGCCGTCTCCAGGAGCGAGCCCGCTTCGATATCGAGGGTTAGTGGCCCGGCGCTCAATGTCGCGCCCTGGTCGAAGTCGACCAGGCCTACGCTCACGGGGGTCGTCTTCTCGGCGATGACGTAGCCGACCAGAGTCAGGATGATGATCGGCGCGATGAAAAGAAGCGCGATGGTCCGCGGGTCGCGCCGGAACTGGGTGATGATACGCCGGGCAATGGCCCCGGTCCTAGTGAACGACTCACGCACGGCCTTGGTCTCCCTTCCGCGCATACCAGAGGTAAGCTTCTTCGAGCGACCCGGTCCCCGTCTGTTCCTTGAGCTCCCGCGGGCTGCCCTCGGCCAGGAGGCGCCCCGCGCGCATGAACGCGACCCGGGTGCACCGCTCGGCCTCGTCCATGACGTGAGTGGAGATAACGAACGTCCGCCCCTCCCGGTTGAGCCGGTCGAAGTGGTCCCAGAGCCCCAGGCGGAGCTCCGGGTCGACTCCTACGGAAGGTTCGTCGAGGAGCATAAGCTCCGGCTTGTGGACGAGGGCGGCGGCCAGGCTGGCCCGCTGTCGCATGCCGCCGCTCAGGGTCCTCACGGGGCTCGAGCCGCGGTCGGCCAGACCGACCAGGGTGAGGACTTCCTCGACCCGGTCGGCAACGTCGCGGGCGCCGAACAGGCGGGCGAAGAACCGGAGGTTCTCACGCACGGTCAGGTCCTCGTAGAGGGCGGCGGCCTGGGTCATGTAGCCGACGCGGCGCGAGACGAAGGGTGAGGGGACCTTCTCCCCCAGCACCTCAATCTGGCCGTGGTCCGGCTGCACCAGCCCCACCATGCTCCGGATGAGTGTGGTCTTACCCGAGCCGTTCGGGCCGAGGAGCCCGTATTTCTCGCCCCGTTTCACACTAAGGCTGAGGCCATCGAGGGCACGGGTGCGCCCGAAAACCTTGACGAGGTCGCGGGTGTTGACGACGGTCTCGTCTCCCGCGCCGGCGACGGCTCGTGGGGCCCTTGCCTCATTAGTGCGTCTCATACCCCGTCTCCCCTTTCTAATGCTCCGTAGAGGAAGGCTTCACAGGCACGGTCAAGAGCTTCCTCGGGGTCCCCTTCGCTCTCGAAAGTCACGCCCTGACCGGCCACGAACTGGGGCAGCCCGACGAAGCGCTCCCTGAGCAGGACCACGAAGACGGTGGCCATCATGGACATGACGAACGCCCCCGGACTCATCCAGGATCTGAGCGGCAGCCGCGAGAGCAGGCGGGCCATTGACTGGGCGGGGGCCGCTCCGAGTCTTTGGATATGTTCGGCCAGTTGGACCCGGAGGTTGGCCCCGCCAAACTCGCGGACATCTATGAGAATAAGGTAGTAGGAAGGAAGCCTGTCCTTCACGGTGTGATAGACGGTGCCCATGAGGTGCCTGACCGCCCGCGCGGGAGGGTCGTCCAGGGGAGGGGGGTCTCTTTCGATGGCCTCGGCCACCGCGGTGACGGGGGAGTGGGCGGTCAGGACGGCCCTAAAGAGGTTTTCCTTCGACCCGAAGTGGTAGTAGACCGAGGCCACGTTGCAGGAGCAGGTGTCCGCGAGGCGGCGGATGCTGGTGCCGCGGTAGCCTAGATCCGTAAACAGCCTATACGCGGAATGAAGGAGAACGGTCTTGAGGTCAGTGGTGTTGAGATCGGTCACCGCCGGCGCTCCCTCCAGGGTCGGCAGACGCCGCAACAGGCAGGGTCGAAGTCGCTACCCCCACAATTCTAATTAAACGCTTGTTTAAAGTCAAACCCTACCGGCTCACGCCACGTGCGGGGGCGGTCCGTCGTGGTCAGGCGCAGCGTAGCGGCCGCCGGCCGTAGGCCACCAGCCTGGAGACGCACACGAAAGACTGGGGGTTCTTGAGGAGTTCCTGGACGGCGCGACCGTAGCGGGCCGCTTCCTCGGGGGTCGCGGCGTTCTCGTCCACTAAGTCCCGTACGACCTTCGAAAGTTCAGCCAGCCAGCCCGCGGGGTCCCGGGTCTGTGACCACTCCGGGTCAGTGCTGTTCGCCGTGCTGACCACGACCCTGACCCCTTCCAATCCGGCGCCGAACAGGAGCCGGAACAGAGAGCGCCCTGCCGCCTTACTGCCTCCCATCGCCAGGCGCCTCCTGGCGAGGAGCGCCCGCAGCTCGGCGAGGGCGTGCGGCTCGGGGTCATAGACCGCCAGACCTTCATCGTCGTCGGCGACGGCGACGATGCCGCCGGGACTGGCGACCCTGACCATCTCCTTCACGACCTCTTCGGGTGCGTCGATGCGACCGAGAACCTGACGGGCGACGCACGCGTGCGCGAGGTCCGGCGCCAGGCGGGATCGGCACAGGCTGCCGACCTCGAACGTGAGGTTCTCCAGCCCTTCCTGGGAGGCCAGTTCTCTCGCCCTTGTGATCGCGAAGGCCGAAGTATCCACCCCGATGACCCGGCCCTCGGGGCCCACGAATCGGGACAGGAGGCGGGCGAACTCGCCCACCCCGCATCCCCATTCGACAACAGTAGCCCTCCGTCCGAGTCCGGCTTCGACTAGGACACGGAGGTCAACCTGTTGGGCCCAGGTGTTCGCGGTCACCATAGAGTCAGAACATTCCTCTTCCGGGCCGAATTCCCTTGCCGCGCGCGGTTGCGGGCGGCAGGGCATCCGGGACCGCTCGGCTCCTGCCGCTCTTGACAATTGATTTGCGTCACCAATATATTTAGTGCCATGCAAAGTAAAGACGTGGACAATGAACGCCTGGACCTCAAGCTTGTTGAAGCCTTTCACGGGCTCTTTCAGGCTCTTCACGCCAGGCGGACCGATGAGTGGTCTCCCGGGAAGCTGACCATGCCCCAGTTCAAGGTGCTCATGCTCCTGTCGGGGCCGAGATGCCCGGCGGGGTCCGCTCCCGCGGGTGACCTCACCATCGGCAGACTCGCCAGGCACTTGGGGCTGTCCGCTCCCACCGTCACCGGCATCGTCGACCGCCTGGCCGCCGCGGGTCTCGTCACCCGTTCGCGGCGCCGGGATGACCGGCGCGTCGTAGAAGTGGCCGCGACAGCCGGCGGGAGGGAGCTTATCAGTGGCCTCCTGGCTGGTCGAGAGGAGCGCCTGCGGCGTTTCTTCGCCCGTCTTCCTGAGGACGATGCTCGTTGCCTCCTCAAGGGGCTGGACGCCCTGCGCAAGGCCATCGAGAGCGACGAGGGAGGAAGGGTTGAGAGCGATGAACGCAGCTGAGATCCGCGCGGCCCTGGCCGAACCCATTATCTCGGTCGAGGACCTGGTCAAGGTCTACCGGGGCGGGGTTCGAGCGGTAGACGGCGTTTCGTTCGAGGTCAAGAGGGGTGAGATATTCGGCTTCCTCGGACCTAACGGGGCCGGCAAGACGACCACCATCATGATGCTCATCACGCTCCTCCGGCCCACGGCGGGACGCGGCCGAGTCTGCGGGCGCGACATCACGGTCGAACCCGACGAGGTCCGAGCGCGCATCGGCTACGTGTCGCAGGACATCGCTGTCGACGACACGCTGACCGGCCGGGAGAACCTTTTCCTGCAAGGCCATCTCTACCATCTCACCAAGGACCTCATAGCCGAGAGGTGCCGAGAGGTGCTCGAGATGGTCGACCTCACCGACCGGGCGGGCAGCCGCGTGTCCACCTACTCCGGAGGCATGCGGAAGCGGCTCGACATCGCCGGGGGGCTGATCCACCGCCCGGAGCTGCTTTTCCTCGACGAGCCCACGCTCGGCCTGGACATCCAGACCCGCAGGCGCATCTGGGACTACATCCGTCTGCTCCGCGACCGGGAGAACGTCACGATTTTCATGACCACCCACTACATGGAGGAGGCCGACCAGCTCTGTGACCGGGTCGCCATCATCGACCACGGCAAGGTGGCGGCCATAGGATCACCGTCTGAGCTCAAAGCCGGCATCGGCGGAGACCTCCTGTTCGTTGAGGTCGAGGAGAGGCCCGTGGGTCCCGCGCCCTCGCCGGACGTGTCTACGGAGGGCGCCGAGTTCTCCTCGTTCCTGGCGGGCATCGAGGGCGTCAGCCGGGTCACGGTCCAGGACGGTCGTTGGGTACTGGTTGTCAGCTCGGGTGAACTGGCGGCGCCGAGAGTGCTGTCGGCTGTCGCCGGCCGGGGCCACACCGTCCGGTCGCTGGCCATGAAGAAACCGACGTTGGACGACGTGTTCCTGCATTACACCGGGCGGGCCCTTAGAGAAGACGAGGGTTCAAGCGATTTCCTGCGCCGGAGAATCGGGCTGAGGAGGGCCAGGGCGTGAGTACAGCCGCTAGACCGGTTGTCAAGAGAGGCTCGACCGTGATGTCCCGGACGTTTCTTGTCGACACGTGGTGGGTCGCCTGGCGAGAGATGAAGCACTTCGTGGGGGAGCGCGTACGCGTCATCATGATCCTCGTCCAACCGTTCATCTGGCTCGTCCTCATGGGGAACCTGTTCCAAAGGATGGCCATGCTCCCGGGCTTCCCGGCCAGGAGCTATCTCGACTACATGGCGCCCGGCGTCGTCACCATGGTCACGCTCTTCGGAGGTATCTTCGGCGGAATGACTATCGTCTGGGACCGCCGGCTGGGATACCTCAACAAACTCCTGGCGGCGCCGATAGCCCGGTCGGCCGTGGTCAGCGGCAAGATGCTGGCTATAGGTATCCAGACCTCGGTGCAGGCGGCTATCATCTTCGGCATAGCCATGTTCATGGGCGTCACGTTCAAGACGGGAGTCCTGGGCGCGGTTATGGTCATTGCTCTGGCGGCCATTCTGAGCACGGTGTTCGCCGGCATCTCCCTATCGTTCGGCGCCGTGATAACATCCCATGAAGCCCTCATGGCCGTCATGAACTTCTTCACGATGCCGCTCATGTTCACGTCGAACGCGATGATGCCGCTTTCATTCATGCCGGGTTGGCTTCAAACGTTGGCAAAGATAAACCCGTTGAGCTACGCGATAAACCCGATGCGCTCGTTGTTCTTGACGGGCTGGCGGCCCGGGGAACTCATTCAAGGAGTGATCATCCTGAGTCTCGTCAGCCTGGCGCTGGGCGTCCTGGCGACTCGCCTTTTCAAGCGGTCGCTCGCCTGAGGGCGGATGCGCTCGCCTGCTGAAGGCGGATGCCCTCGTTCGGCTGAGCGCGTCATGTCGCGCGGCGCCGCGGCCGGACTTCGCCCGCCACCGAGATGGGTAGAATAGTCGGGTGGACGAGGGCCTCGGAAAGGTATAGCATTGATGTGCGCTCATCCGGGATTTCGGGTTCGATGTCTACATCTTCCCACCTTGACAAAGCGCGACGTTGACAAAATCGGCGTTCATATTGGGGCCGGGCACCAGGCCGGGCAATCGCGGGCGCAACGGCCGCAAGGTCTCGCTCGAGGAAAGTCCGGACTCCAAAGGGCAGGGTGCTGGGCAACTCCCAGTCGGGGCGACCCGAAGGAAAGTGCCACAGAAACATACCGCCGGCCGGGTCTACAGGCTTGATGACCGGACGCCAGGCAAACGTCTGGCAAGGTCAATGGATCCCTTGGCCCGTTCGGCAAGGGTGAAAAGGTGGTGTAAGAGACCACCGGCGGGCGGGCGACCGTCCGGCCAGGCAAACCCCACCCGGAGCAAGGCCAAATAGGAGGGGGATGACGCGGCCCGCGTACCCCTCGGGTTGGCTGCTTGAAACGACGGGTAACCGTCGTTCGAGACAGATGATTGCCCAAGACAGAATCCGGCTTACAGGTCCGGTATCCGGCCCCCGTCTTCCTAGAAACGGGCCACGTCTCGACGCGAACCGCGGCGTCGGATGTGGCCCTTTAGCATGTCCGCCGGGTGGAGGCGTGCCTAGCGGTCTCTCAGCGGGCTCCGGCCCGGACTCCGGGCGAGTGGCGGGTGCTTCCGGCCCGACCCGCGGGCCTTCAGCGGGCACCGGCGACGACCTCGAGGGCGACGCGTACGGCCCGTTCCATCTCGCCGCGAGCCAGGCTCGGCGGGATGGGCTTCTTGCCTATCGCCTGCTCCGGCAGGTAGGGGACGTGGATGAACCCGGCCGCGGGCGGCGCCGGGCTAGGCCACGCCGTAGCCAGATGATGCATGAGCGCGTAGAATGCGAAGTTGCAGAGATAGGTCCCGGCCGAGTTGGAGATGAACGCCGGGAGTCCCTCGCTCTCGAGACTCGCCAGTATCGCCTGCAGCGGAAGCGTGGAGAAGTAGGCGGGAGGGCCGCCGGCCAAGACTGGGGCCTCAACCAGCTCCTGACCTGAGTTGTCCCGGCCGTTGGCCGCGTTGATGGCGACCCGCTCGAGACCGAAGGCCGGGTACCCCCCGGCTTGGCCGAGCATGACCACGGCCCCGAGGCCGGGCGTCCGCCCGACCTCGGCGATGAGTGTCTTGACGGCTCCGGCCCAGGTCACCGGAAGGACACAAGCCCGGACCTTGACGGCAGCCCTCGACGGCAGACCTCCTCGAGGCCTTATCGCGGCGCCGTCATGGCTCATCGCTATCTCGGCGGCGGGATTCAGTCTCTCTCCCCCGAAGGGCTCGAACCCTGTGACCAGTATGTGGCCCACGTCTCACGACTCCCGGGTCCCTACTTCCGGCGTCGCCTAGCTTCGTCGATGGGCCATTTGTCCCCTTCATGCCTGCGGGCTGCCCTGTGCGCGACGGACCGGCGACCTCGAACACGGGCGGCAAGCCCACGGTCCACGGCCGTCGCCGACTCCGCCAGGGCCCGTTCGACACCGTAGGAAGGCGAACCCTGGGGGCCGAAAGCCACGTCGAGCAGGTGCTGCGCGCGAACCAGCTGCCCGATTGTGGTTCCGAACAGCGTGTCTGTGACCAGCCGGTGGGTCCGGTCCCAGAGCTTCCCGAGGGCGCACGCTCCCACCCGGAAGCAGGGCTGACCGCCGGTCCGGCAGGGCGAGGGTCTGAGCGGCCCTTCCACCGCCTCGAGCACCTGTCCCACGGCTATGGTTTCGGGGTCGGCCATGAGACTCACGCCGCCGTGGAGGCCGCTGGCGGTCGCAAGCCAGCCCTTTTTGCCCAAGGCCGCCACGAGCTGGGGAGCTAGTTTCGGCGGCAGGCCCTGGTTTTCGATGATCTGGCGGGTCGTTATCTGCGAGCGTGGGGGACGGGACGCGAGTTCCAGCAGGATGAGAACGGCGTACTCACCCTTTCTCGTGATAATCGGCATCGGGCAACCCTCCCGTGGAAACCAACAAACTTGGTGAGTGATAGGCCGTCACGAGAACACTACCACGGTGGGGTTGTCCGGAAGTGGCGGTATGTGTCCAGGCCGACCGACAGCCGTCTCGGCTGGCGCGAACGCTGTCGACTCTACTCGGGGCAGGCCAGGCTCGACACCAGGTTCCAGTCGGGGTCGTAGAGCTGAACGGTCTCGAGGTGCCGCGACGCTAGAGCAAGGTCGGGCCACAGGAACACGCGGGCGACGTAGGGCGACGCCGCCGCGTAGGACCGGCAGACTTCCAGGGCGTTCGTCTCAATCATGAGGATACGTATCCCCCCGGCCGCCTCGCCGGCCGAGGCGGCCTGGTCTTGAGCGGCGGTCCCGGCCTCCAGCACCGTGCCTTCCGGGAACGTGAATTCGCGCCGGGCCGATGCGATGTAGAGGTGCCACCCCGCGAGGGAGAACCGTTCGGGGCTTGCCGGGTTTCCAAGGGCCTCCGCGCCCGGGCTTCCCCCCAGAAGCTCGACCCTGATGACGCCCGCTCCGAGGTCGGCTCGGGCCAGGAAGGGGACGGAGTCGCCTGGGGTGAGAGGTTGCCCCTTTGTCACTAAGGCGCTGTCTTCCCTAGCCTCCGGCCCGGGCACGTCAACTCCGGACCCCGGTTCGGGGGCACCCGACCGCGGGTCACCCGACCGCGGGTCACCCTCCGCGGCGTCGGACGCCGCGTCTCCCGGCTCGAACCCCGTGGTCACGAACCCGGGCCCTAGCCGCGCCAGAAACGCCGCTGCCGAGCCTACGGTGAGAATGAGGACAACCGCCAGAACCCGGACCCTCACTCGACGTTCTTCGAACTCCACCGGCCGTGCGGCTCCTCTCAGGTACGGCTCTCTAAGATTGGCCGGTGGAATGAGGTTTTACTCCAAGCGGAAGGCGTGCCCCAGAAAGAGGAAGAATAGGCCCGCGTCCGGCCGACCCCAGAGGGTATGTGGGGGGTGCCTGGTCGTTGGGAGGGGAGCCATGTGGCTCGGAAGCGAATCGGCTTGGCCCTCGGCGGCGGCGTGGCCAAGGGCCTGGCCCACATAGGGGTCATCAAAGCCCTCATGGAGCTGAACGTTCCAGTAGACTGCGTGGCGGGGACCTCGAGCGGCAGTATCGTCGGGGCCTTCCTGGCCGCGGGAATGGGACCCGACGAGATGCGGGCCATCGGCAGGAGAACCCGGTGGCGCGATGTCGTGAGACCGGTCGTGCCCAGGAACGGTCTTCTCGACTCGTCCCGGCTGGAGAAGCAGCTCATAGCGATCATGGGTGACCGCTTGATTGAGGATTTGGTCCTCCCTTTCGCCGCCATAGCCACCGACATCCAGGCCGCCAGGGAGGTCGTCATCACCAGCGGTCCCGTGGCCCGCGCCGTCAGGGCCAGCTGCTCCATACCCGGGTTCTTCACCCCCGTCGAGATCGACGGGCGGCTGCTCGTCGACGGTGGGGTCATAGACAACGTACCCGTGGGGGTTGCCCGTTCCCTAGGGGCCGACCTGGTCATAGCGGTCGACCTGACCACGCGGCCCGACGCGACTTCTTTCAGCCCCGGTATCTTCGGCATCATGCTGAGGGCTTATGAGATCCTGCTCCACGAGAAACGGCTCCAAGAGGTGCGCGGGGCCGACGTTCTCGTGCGCCCGCGAGTCGAACATCTGGGACCGGTGAAAATAGAAGCCGCGGATGAGTACATTAAGGCCGGCTGGGAAGCGACGATGGGGCAGCGGGATCTCCTGGCCGACCTGATGGAGAAGGCCAGGATTCGCCCGCTTCTCCGGTATCTCGACCCTCGGACTTGGGGATGGAGCCAGGCGCGGAGGTGACTTTTCATGGGCGGCGCGAGGCCGAGCGAGCCCGGCGGGCCCGGGCGGCGGAGAAGCATCGGCCCCTGGCTCTGGGCCGTCTTTGTCGCCGCGATGATGCTGGCCCTCATCAACTCCTACGGAAGGGCCATGGCCACCTTCGCCCAGGACCTCTGGGGGCCGGACCTGACCTACTACGACAACGGGACGCCGGTGCTGGCGAAACTCCACCGTCTCCCGGGGCCCGGTGATCCCGGGCAGGCCCCTGCCGGCACCGGCTGGCCCGAGACCGTACTACGCCCGGCTTGTTTCTACACCCTCAATCTCATGGGGCTGTCCGGGCCCGAGGGCGGGTTGTGGACGGCGTCTGTCGAGGGTGAGGGACTCGGGCAACGCCTGGTTGTACGGGCCACCGCCGGGGGGAACGTGGTCGGCCGGTACCGGGTGGTGGGAGGCCTTGAGGACACGGGGTTGGCGGTGGTGGAACTCGACGCCGGCCCGAACGGGCTGCACCTCATGGACGTCTTCCAGCCCCGAGAGGGTGCGGGTTGGTTCGTCATCCAGCCGTACCGCGTGGTCGATAAGGTGGGAGGCTAGCCGGGGGTCATCCCTTTGGCCTCCACCCGCCGGCCAGAACCGTCGCGGCCCCTACTTCGGCCCCGTAGATGACTATGAGGGCCACCACGTAGAACCACGCCAGCATCACTATCGGCGTGGTGACCGAACCGTAGACCCAGGCGTAGGTCTCGAGACGGTCCGCGTACCACGCGAAGCAGACCTTGGCTCCCTCGAAGAGAGCGGTCGACACCAGCGCTCCCGGCCAGAGCCCGCGCCATGGAGGCCGGTCGCTCGGGACGAGCGCGTAGACGGCCAGGAAGACCGTCGCCGTCGCCAACGCCCCTCCGGTCCACAGGACCAGCCGCGCCGCTTCCGGTCCAAGCGGACCGAGAGTCGGGAGCGACCGCACCCGTTCCGTCAGGTGTAGGTATGTGGTGGCGAAGACCGAGGCCAGGAAGAGGATGCCCACCACGAGAACGACCGCCAGAGCTCTGAGCCGGCGCCAGACTCCGGCCAGGGACGCCGGTGCCGGCCCGCCCGCCGCACGCGGCGAGTCGCCCGTCGACCACACCGTGTCCAGCATCCGGCTGAGCGCCGCGAACACACCCGAAGCCGACCAGTAGAGAGTGACGGCCGCTGTCAGGCCGAGGGTCCCCCGGCTCGCCACCAACTGCACCACTGTGTCCCGGAAGAGGTCCGCCGCGCCGGGCAGGAGCGCCGCGCCCGACGCTATCAGCCTCTGCGCCAGAGCCGAGACCGGCACGATGAAACCCAATGCGGAAAGGAGGAGTAGGACGAGCGGGAACAGGGAGACGAGAGCGTAGAAGGCGAGGGCCGCGGCCCAGACCTGGCCGCCGCCCCGGACCAGTCTTCTGCCGGCTAGGGCCAGGATGCCGGCGGCCCGCACAACGGCCGCGGCCGGCCGGCGTGTCACGTGCTCGGTCATGGACCGCTCTCCCCCCGAAGAGGGATGCTTCGAGTCCCGTAGAATGCCCCAGTCTGAGTCTGAGGGCGAGGCGATACGCGCTTGCTCCGAGCCATAAGCGAGTACCCCGGGATGATAAGGGCCTTCAGTCCCAACGCCCGGAGGTTCCTCCTTTTCACGGCCCTCAACTCCATCAGCTGGAGCGCCTTCAACCTGACGTTCAACCTATACATCCACAGCCTCGGCTACAATCAGGACTTCATCGGCCTCCTGAACGGCCTGCCGTCAATCATCATCCTCGTCTGCGGCCTGCCCGTCGGCATGGCCGCGGACCGCTACGGCTATCTCCGCTTCCTCGTCATCGGCTCCGTCCTCACGGCCGCCTCGGCGTTCGGCTTGGGTCTCAGTTCGGCCCGGATGGCCCTCCTCGGGTTCTCGCTGGTCGGGGGACTTGGGGGCACACTCTCCTGGGTCATCGGAGCCCCCATGATGATGGCCATTTCGACCAAAGAGGAGAGAGTCTTCCTCTTCTCGGTGCAATTCGCCTTGATGATGGGGTCAGGCTTCCTCGGAAGCATGATGGCGGGGGCCCTGCCGGAGGTGGCCGGCCCCCTCATGGGTGTGGCCCCGACGGCCACGGCGCCGCTGCGCTTGACCTACCTCGTCGGCGCGTCCTTCAACCTCTTCGCCGTCATCCCCATCCTCCGCATGACCCAGGTTGCCGGCAACGGCCAGGCGGCGGCCGCGGGCGGTGACGGGCACCGCCCGCGCGCCCGGCCACTCCCCCAGTCGTGGCAAGAGTTCGGCCTGTTCATGAAGCTCCTCGGCCCGTCGGCTCTCATCTCGTTCGGGGCCGGGGCCATGGTCGTGTTCTTTCAGCTCTTCTTCAAACTGCGGTTCGGGCTCAACCCCGGCAGCATCGGGGTCCTCTTCGCGTTTTCGTCCGTGGTCACCGCAGCCGCCACCCTCGTCTCGCCGCTCCTGGCCAGGCGGCTCGGCCGGGTCCGGACCATCGTTCTCACCCAGATGACTTCGATTCCGTTTCTCCTGCTCTTGGCCTACTCGTTCAGCCTCCCGGCCGTCGTGGTGGCCTACTACATCCGGTCGGCCCTCATGAACATGTCCGGGCCGCTTCAGACGACGTTCGGCCTCGAGCAGGTGAGGGAGGAGCAGAGGGCGACGCTGACGAGTCTCTCGGCGATGCTGGGGAGCCTGGGACGGGGTGGGCTCGGGCCGATCGTCTCGGGCTACTTGCAGGTGAAATCCGGGTTCTCGCTGGCCTTCACCATGACGACGGTGTGCTACGTCATAGGAACCCTATTGTTCTACCTCTTCTTCCGGAAGACCGAACCCCTGCCGGCCCGCGGCGCCGGTGTCGGTGGCGCCCGTGCCGGCGGCGACCAGTCTACCTCGTACGGCCGATCTTAGTGCGGAGACGAGCTCCGCGAGACGCGGAGCCAAGGCGTCGTCGGTGACTGCGAGGAGCCCCCTGATTCGTTTGAGGTTCACCTCGCGGTCCCGGACGACGATGATGGCCACCGGGTCGAGGCTCAGGCCGGCGCCGATACCCGAGCGCGGGCCGGTCTCAAGACCCAGGAGGCCCGCCGATAGCCTAGCGACCGGGATGATGGTGACCCCCCCGGCTTCGATGGGCGTCCCGAAGATGGCCTCGGTGGCGTGAGGCCCGGCAAGCCCGGGCCACAGGCTTTGTATGGTGTCGACCAGCGTCAGGAGGCATCCCTCCTGGTGCCCGAGAAGTCCGGGCCGGTTGAGCGGTGGCCCGGTCGCGCATCGGTGCTAGGATGCCCCGGGCGCGGCAGGCATACCCTTGCCTTCCAGGTCCGCCCACGTGGGTGCCCTGGAGGCGCGGGCGAGCGTCTGGCGTGAACGGAGTACGTGAGCGGAGAGTGAACCATGGCACCTGTTCCCCGCCCCGAAAGCGTCTTCCGGGGCAACGTGGCCGTCCTGTCCGTGTCGGTCGCCTGCGCCGTCATGGCCGGCATGATCTGGTATCCGGTCCTGCCCCTTTACTATCGCGACCTCCAGGCTACGGACTATCAGGTCAGCGTCGCCTACGGGCTTCTTGTCATCGTCGGGTCCTTCGTCCAACTGGCCGGTGGCTATCTCTCCGACAGGTTCGGACGTAAGCCGCTCATCGTCGTCCCCACCTTCATCAACGCGGCCGTCGTCCTTGCCGCCGGTTTCTCATCGTCGTGGGCGGCACTGACCGCGTTCGTCGTGACTCAGAACGCGGCCGGGGCGCTCCAGATGCCGAGCTTCCTCACCATTATTGCTGAGACCGTGCCGCCTGAGAGGCAAGGGGACGCCTACGCCCTCCTGGAGCTCTTCGTCTCCCTGGGCCTGGGTCTGGGCCCCGCCCTGGGGGCCGTCCTCCTACCCCGCCTGCCCTTCCGGGGCCTGTTCGCGGTTTCGGCCGCCATCTACCTGGCGGTAGCGGTGGTGCGGGCCGTCGCCCTCAGAGAGACGAGGCCGAGGATGAGAACCCAGGCCCGTCGGGCCGCCGCCCCCGACCCCCTACCCCTGCCGCTGGGCGCGAGGCCGGCCTTCTCCCCCGGGGCGCTCTTCCGGGGCCGGCTCCTGTGGTTGGCGGTCACCGCAGTCGCCGTTGCCGTCGGCGTGAATGTCACCGTCTACGGGCCGTTCATCCCTCTCTTGCTGCACGATGCCCTGAGTCTATCCAAACGACAGATAGACGTGCTATACTCTGTCGGCCCGCTTGTCGCGGCGGCACTAGGGCTGGCCATGGGACGGTTCGTGGCCCGGCGAGGACCTGGTCCGGCGGTGGCCTGGGGGCTCGGCGGCGCCGGTGTCTGTCTCATAGCCCTTCTCGTCGCACCGACGTTCGGTTGGGCTCTCGCCCTGATGACGGGGGCCGGCGTTTTCCTACAGTTGAACTTCATCGGGTACGATACTCTAAGGGCCGTGGCCACCACCCCGGAGATGCGCGGTAGGGTGGTGGGGGCCTTGGGCGCTTTGGGTGGCGTTGTTGGCGCGCTCTCCGTGCCTCTGGTCGGGAAGTGGGCCGAAACCGCGGGACCGGGGCTGGCTTGTTGGGTCGGCGCGGTGTTCTGCGCTGCGGGGGCCGGTTCGGCCATAGTAGCGGAAAGGTGGGGGTCCCGGGATGAGCCCGCCCTGGGTGAGCGTTGACAGGGCCGGCTTGACTCCGGATAGGCCGGGCGCCGGCTGGTCGCGACGTCCCCGCGCCGGTGGGGCCCGGAACGGCGGCTCCGGCAGGACCCGGAACCACGCCTGGCGTTCCGGGCTGCTCAACCCGGCCCGCGCTCTGGCCATCGCCTTCGGCCTAGCCATCGCCGGCGGCACGGTCTTGCTCGCCCTGCCTATCGCCACCGCCGACGGCCGCGGCCTGGGCCTGATAGACGCCTTCTTCACCGCCACGTCGGCCACTTGTGTGACGGGCCTCACGGTCATCAACATCGGGGCGACCCTGACGACCTTCGGCGAGCTCGTCGTCCTGACTCTCATACAGATAGGCGGCCTCGGGGTCATGACCGTCACGACCATATTCGCCTTCGCCCTCCGCCGCCGGATCTCGCTGCGAGACTCCCTGACCGTGGGAGAAGCGCTGGGCGAGAGCCATCTCTCGGCCGTAGGGTCGCTCACCCGGAGCGTCATCGAAGTCACCATGGCCGTCGAATTCGCGGGGGCGTTGCTATTGGGCCTGCTCTTCTGCCGCTTCTACCCGCCCGGCACGGCCTTCTACTACGGCCTCTTCCATTCCGTCTCGGCCTTCTGCAACGCCGGCTTCGACCTGTTCGGGGACAGCTTGGTCCGCTTCGTCACCGACGTGCCGGTCAATCTCGTCATGATGACCCTCATCGTCCTCGGGGGCCTGGGCTTCATCGTCATGTCCGAGTTCCTGGCCACACGCTACGGTAGGATGTTCTCCCGCAGGCCGAGGGACCGGGAGGACGCGGATGGAGTGGTGGAGCATACGGCAGCTCCCGCTGCGGCCCGGCGCTTCCTGCCGGCCCGCCTTTCGCTCCACACCCGGGTGGTCGTGACCACGACCGTCGTCCTCATCGGCGTCGGGACTTTGCTGGTCCTGGCCTTCGAGTGGTCGAACCCGGTGACCCTGGGTCCGCTCTCCCCGGGTCACAAGGTCATGGCCGCCCTCTTCCAGGCCATCACGCCCCGGACCGCCGGCTTCAACACCATCCCGACCGGCGGTCTCCTACGGCCGGTTCTCCTCATCCTGATGGTGCTGATGTTCATAGGGGCGGCTCCCGGTTCGACCGGAGGAGGGGTCAAGGTCACGACGTTCGCGGTGGCTCTGGCGTCAGTCCGCTCTGCCCTCCGTCGCCGTGACGACGTGGAGTTGGGCGGGCGGAGATTGCCGCCCGAGGTTCCCGCAAAGGCCTGGGTCATCATCGCCCTGGCCGTCGTCTCCATCCTGGTGGTCATGACCCTGCTCCTGGCCACTGAGAAGGAGCCTTTCCTGGACGTTGCGTTCGAGACCTTCTCGGCCTTCGGCACCGTGGGACTCTCGACGGGTCTTACGCCGAGATTGAGCACGATCGGCCGCGTAGTCCTCCCAGTGCTGATGTACGCCGGGAGACTCGGACCGCTCACCCTCGCGGTGGCCCTCGCCCGGCGCAAACCGGGGGGCGCAGACTGGCGCCTGCCCGAGGAACGAGTGGTCGTGGGGTAGAAAGACGTGGAGTCAGGACAGTCACTCATCGTCAGAGCGGTAGCGCCTGTGGGGGGAGACAGCATTGCGCCAGTTCGCAGTCATCGGACTCGGGCGGTTCGGCCAGGCGGTTGGCACGGCCCTCCGTGAGCTGGGCCAGGAGGTTCTGGGCATCGACAAGGACGAGACGAGGACTCAAGCCCTCGCCGACGTCTTGACCCACGTCATCCAGGCCGACGCGACTCAGGAGGGCGTCCTGGCCGGCCTGGGCCTCGACCGCCTGGATGCCGCGGTCGTAGCCATGGGGGCGGATATCGAGGCCAGCACCCTCGTGACCATGATGCTCAAGGAGCTCGGGGTCAGGCACGTCGTCGCCCGGGCTTCGACGGTGACCCACGGCAAGGTCCTGGCCAAGGTGGGGGCCGACCGCGTGGTCTTCCCCGAGCAGGATATGGGGGTCCGTATCGCCCACGGCCTTTCCAACCCCAACGTCCTCGACTTCATCGAGCTCCTGCCGCACTACAGTGTCGTCGAAATGACGGCCCCCAAATGGATGCACGGCAAGACCCTCGGAGAGCTGCATCTCAGGCAGCGCTACGGGGCCAATGTCATCCTCATCCGCCGAGGCGACCGGATAAACGCCACCCCGGGCGGAGGCGACGTCATCGAAGAGGGTGACCTCCTCGTCCTGTCCGGCACCACCGAGGACCTGCAGGAGTTAGGGGAGGACTAGACCCGCTGCGACTTCCAGGGGAGAAGTAAGCCCGCTTCTCCCTCCGGGCACACTATCCAGCTGATAATGCCGGTCCGGATGGAGGCCTAGCGGTTCTTGCCCTTACTCGACATCTGGCACCGCATCCGCTCCATCTTCACCCACCCTGACCGCGACCTTGAAGCCATGCAGTTCAGCCTGGGTGACCGCGACGGGGGAGGCAAGAGCGGCCAGGGCTCGTCGGGCCCTGGCGAGAGCGACCGGGGTTCGTCGCCCGCACCCCAGAAGGCGCGGAAACGCCGGGGGACGAGAGGGCGGCCCCCGCGTCAAGGAGCGGCTCCTGTACCCCATGGGCCGGGAGAGGCCACCACCGGGGCGGGTGCTCCGCCCAAGCAGCTTGGCGGGACGTGGCCGGGGCAGAGACGACCCCCGGGGCCGAAGGGCAAGCGGGCCGAACCGATTCCCGCCAAGATCGAGGAGGCGATGCACCGCATCGCCGAGTTGTTCAACGTCCCTACCAGCCAGGACGTCGTAATCAGGAAGTTCGCGATATCATCGCGCCCGCCGGCCAGGGCCTTCATCGTCTACATCGAGGGCCTGGCCGAAGCGAAGGAGATCCAGCGTCAGGTCCTAGACCCCCTCATGACTCTCGCCAGGACCAGCCACGTTGGTAAGAAAGGCCTTGATGTGACCGTCCTGAACGAGCTCATAAGCGCTCCGGGGGCCGAGCGTAAGGAAACGATGGAGGAGGTCGTGGCCGGAGTCCTCCTGGGTGAAACAGCGCTTTTCGTCGGCATCGCACAGACGGCAGCGTTCCTCATCGACGTCAAGAACCCGCCTGGCCGCAACCCGACCGAGCCTGTTCTCGAGCGGACCCTCCGAGGCCCCCAACTGGGCTTCGTCGAGAGACACCGTGTCAGCACGGCGATGATCAGAGCCTACCTGAGAGACCCCGACCTCATAGTGGAGGACTTCGTCGTCGGCCGGCGGTCGAGGACCCTCACAAGCATGGTTTACGTCCGGGACATAGCCAACCCCAAGGTCGTGGCCGAGATGCGGAGGCGTCTCACGAGCCTCGATGTCGACGTCATAGTCGATGCGGGCGTGCTCGAGGGGCTGCTCCGCGATCACGCCATGTCGCCTATACCTACCGTCCTGGCGACGGAGAGGCCCGACCGGGCGGCGTTACAGATTTCCCAGGGAGCGGTCGCCCTGCTCGTGGACGGCTCCACGCAGGCGCTCGTTGTTCCCGTGACCTACTCCACTTTCATCCACTCGGTGGAGGACACCTACCTACACTTCTCCTTCGCCGTCTTCCTCCGGGTGCTGCGCCTGGCAGGTCTGACGGTATCGACCCTTCTGCCGGGCATATACATAGCCATCACCAACTTCCATAACGAGATGCTCCCGGCGCCCCTGCTTCTGACCATCTCGGCCGCCCGCGAGGGGCTCCCGCTCCCGCTGGTGTTCGAGGTCCTGTTCATGGAGTTGTCGTTCGAGTTGATTCGTGAGGCCGGCGTACGGATTCCCAGCCCTCTCGGTCCGACAATCGGCATCGTGGGGGCCCTGCTCATCGGCGATGCCGCCGTCAGCGCGTCCCTGATCAGCCCCATTATCGTCATCATCACCGCGCTTGGGGCCCTGGCCAACTTTGTCTTGCCGGAACAGAGCACCGCCTCCGTTGCCCGGGTCGGTCGCTTCGTGTTCGTCGGGTTGGCGAGCTCCTTCGGCCTATACGGGATAGCCCTCGGGCTATTCGCCGCGGGCATCCACCTGGCGTCAATCAGGAGCTTCGGCGTCCCGTTCCTCTCGCCTATCGGGGCGTGGCGACCCGGGTCCCTGGACGTCATCCTCCGCGGCCCCATATGGGACCAGGAGAAAAGACCGGTGTTCCTGCGGCCGCTCGACCTCATCCGCCAGGCACGCTACGCCCGTGGGTGGGACCCTGGTGTCCCGCGTGACGACGACGCAAGGGCGGGGGACAGCGGCCAGTGATACGGCAGGGGCACATCGGCCGGTCCCAGGCGATCCTGCTGGTCTGGTACGTTCTTGCCACCAAGGTCTTCTTGAATGTCCCGTCGTCCTTGCTTTCCGAGGCTTTCAGCGCGGCATGGCTCGTGACACTGGGTGGGGGGGTCGTCGCCTTCCTAGGCCTGGTTCCCGCCGTGACGCTTATGAGGAGGTTCGAGGACATGCCCTTGGCTAGAGTTCTCGACGAAGCGGGGGGTCTGGTGCTGGGTAAGATTGCATCCCTCGGGGCTTCGGTGACTCTCCTGGCCATTCTGGGGGTGGCACTCAGGGAGTTCGGCGAGTCGGTCACTATAAGTACTCTCTCCCGGACCCCCATGAACATCATTATGGTTACCTTTGTTGCCCTAGTAGGCTATTCGGCCTACAGCGGCATCGAGAGCAGTGGGCGCCTTACCACGTTCCTGACACCGTTCCTCCTCATCCTTTTCGGGTTAATCCTCTTCAGCGACATCTCCGACCTCAACCTCAGGCAGATCTTCCCGCTCTTGGGTCCCGGCCCGGGTAGGCTCGCTGTATCGATGCTCACCCGCAGCTCGATCTACGCGGAGGTCATGGTTATGCTCATTCTCTACCCGTACTTGCGTGAACGTCGGGACGCCCTGGCCGTCGCCACATGGGCCCTTGCTCTCGGGGTAGCGGTGCTGACCACGACGGAGGTGATAATAAGCAGCGCCTTTGGTATCGAAGGCAGCGAGCGCCTCCTCTTCCCGTTTCTTCAGTTGGCCAGGCTGAGCACCCTTGGGCGGTTTGTCACCAGGCTGGATCCATTGTTTGTCTTCCTGTCGTTTTTTGCGGCGGCCCTCTCGTTCAGCACCGTCCTGTGGGCCGCGGTAACCCACTTGGCGGAGGCATTGAGGCTCAAAGACCACAGGCCCCTCATCGCCCCCATCAGCGCTGTCGTCGTCGCGGGCGGGCTACTTCCACGCTGCCTGTTGAACGTAATCGACATATCGTTCGGGGTCATCTACATGTGGGCCTGGATACCGTTGGTGCTCCTACCGGGCCTGTTCCTGCCCCTTGCGGTCTTGCGCGGAAAGAAGGGGACGGCCACGGCAGGGCCGGGAGGCGGGCGGCGTTGAGGAGGGCATCCCGCCCGCTCCCGCGTCTTCGCCGGCTCCGGGCAATCGCCGGCGCCGTCCTCATCGCGTCAACCTGCGGGTCTATGGCCTTGGGCGTCTCCGGGTGCTATGACCTCACCGAACTGGAGGACTTCGTCTTCGTATCCGCCATAGGGCTGGACGTCGCGAGTCATCCGGAATGGGTCAAAGTCACGATACTTGTCCCGGTGCCCCGAGCCCAACAGCCCGGCATTGGGCCGATGCGGGGCGGCGGGGGAGGCGGCGGAGGCGCCTCGTCCGTGATAACCGCCACGGCGGAAGGCCCCAGCGTCTTCGCGGCCACCAGACAGCTAAACGCACAGACAAACCGCGTCATCACGTACGGCAACGCCCAGGTGCTCGTCATCGGGGAGGAACTGGCCCGTCGCAGCCTGGCTCCGGTGATCGATGCCCTCGACCGGTCCCGCGAGTTCCGGCACAGCCTGCCCATTGCCGTAGCCGACGATACCACGGCAGAAGAGCTTCTCACGCTGGTGCGGCCCGACCTCGAGGCGTCCGTGGGAAGCTACTTGGCGGAACTCGTCGAGACTGGCGCGCGCGACTTCAGCCGGACGGTCCTGGCGCGGGTTCACGACCTCCTCGAATGGTACAATGCCCGGGGCCAGGAGATTGTCCTACCTCTCATCAGGCTCGAGGATAAGTCTGTGCCGCCCGCCCTCCCGAAGGCGGGTGACGGGGGCGGGGGAGGCCAGGACGGAGGCGGTGGTGGTGGCGGGCGGGCCCAGGGCGGAGGCGGTGGTGGTGGCGGGCAGGCCCAGGGCGGAGGCCAGGGGATGGAATCAATGACCGAGAAGCGCGCCGCCTCGCTCGGGGCCGCCCTGTTCAGAGACGACAGGATGGTGGCCGAGATGCCCGACGCGCAAGTCATCGCCTGGCAGCTCTTGACCGGGCAATTCGAGAGGGGCGTGATGACCATCCGGGGACCGGCGACCCTCGGGGCCAACGTGGTGATGATTCTGCCGCGGGGTTCGAGCCGGATATCCGTCAAGCGCCAAGGCGACCACTTCAGCTTCAAGGTGGACGTCGAGGTGCAGGGGAAAATCACCGAGGTGAGCGGCCCGGCCCAAGTCGTGGAGAAGTCGCACATACCCGTCATCAAGGCCTTCCTGGCCGCGAACATCCGGGAGCGGTTGTCCGAGGCCATCAACCTAGCCAAGACCGAGGTCGGCGGAGACATCTTCGACCTCGCCCTGATGGCCCGGCGCACCTTCGCCACATGGCAGGATTGGGTCTCCTTCGACTGGAACCAGGCTTTCGTCTCGGCCGACTTCTCCCTGAAGGTCGAGATAACGGACCTGCGAACGGTTTTCGTCTTACAGCCTGTCGTTCCGCGAGACTAGACGCTTGCCCGGCAGGCGGCGGCCCGTCGTGTGCAATTCTCCTTGCAGTCCTAAAGACTCGTGAACGCCCAAGCCGGCAGGGCAAAGGACGCGAGGGCCAGGATGAAGAGAACCACCCCGCCGAACCTGTTGCCGGACCTCCACGTTTCCAGGGCGTAATTCCCGGTGTAGACGGCGATTCCAAGAGCGACGATGGCGTAGAGCAAGCTTCTGCGGACCCCCTCCGTCATCGTCTCTAGCCTTGCCTGGAACGGAACACCGCTACTCACAAGGAACGGAACCACCGTTACTCAAAGGGGGGCGGCGAAAAGGGGCATACCCTCCTCGCCGCCCCCGGGGCAATCGCCGCCCTTCCACGGGCGGTCGCCTCTTCCACGGGCAGGCCCAGACGAGCGGCCGTCCGCCTCCAGGACCGTTACTGGCCCGGCCTGAGCACTGTCACCTGCACTTCCTCCAGGGCCTCTATCTCCGCCCTGTCGTAGCGCATGACCTTGTAGCCCCCGGTGAGCCACAGCTCCATTTGGTCGGCGTAGTGGGGGCTGAAGGGTTGGCCGGAGATGCCGACGGCCACGACGTCGTAGCAGTGGTCAAGATCGGCGAGGTCGGCCACGAAGCGCCACGGGGCGCCGGACTGGACCTCGAAGGACCCGGTCCCGAACCCCTTTGCGCAAGCCGTCGTCCCGCTTCCGTCAGTCGGGAACGGCCCCAAGTTGAAGAACGGTCGTAGGGCCGCGACGCTGCCCATGGGGTGGTCGAAGGTCACGGTGTGGACCTTGCCCCACTCCCACGAAGCCGGGTCGCCGCCAAGTTGGTCGGTGAGTTTGGCCACGGTGGACTGGAACGCCCGGAGCAGGACGTCGCTCACCGTCTCGACGGTGCCGGCCGTGGTCACGTCGTCGAACCACGGGGACTCGCCGGCCAGAAGCATGGCGTCCAGCGTGTTGGACGGCGAGCCCGCCCCCATATACCGGTCGTAGAGCTCTTCACCGAGCTCATCGAGGAAGGTGGCCCTGATGGCCTCCCGGAACAAGGTATGGAAGATGGTGGGGGCCGGGCTCGAGGCCAAGTCCTCCGGGCTGGACGCCAGCCACTCCGCGAGGATGTCCCATGCGGCTTTCTCGCGGGTTGAGAGCGAGCCGGCGGACCCGCCTATGGCGGCCGTAAGGACCCCGGCGAGACGAGCGGCGTGGAGGTTCTTGTTGTCCATCTGGATGGCCTGCATGTCCTGGGCGGTTAGGCCGGTGCGCCCGTAGAGCTCCTGCCAGATGCTCGCGGCGCGGTACGGCGGGGCCCACGAGGCCGATATGAAGTACGGGTAGTCATCGGCCGGCACCCTGTGGTTGGCAGTGACGACTATACCGGCGGGCGGGTTGAGGAGGCTCGGCAGCTCGTCCCACGGGATGTAGGAGACCCACTCGTAAGCGCTGGACCAGCCCGGCACGGGCACGAGCCCGCAGCCGGCCCGGACGTGCGCCTCCGACCTCACGGGGATGCGGCCGTTGGACCGGTAGGCGATATTGCCGTCCACGTCGGCGAAGACGAAGTTCTGGGCCGGGCACTCGAACCACTCGAGGGCCGCCCGGAAGTCGTCCCAGTTCCGGGCTGTATCGAAGCCGAACACCGCTCTGAGCTCACACGTGGGGTCCAGGGCGGTCCAGCGGAGGGAGAGCGGCGGTAGTGACGGGCCTTCGTCCTCACCGTCTTCTTGGCCTTCGCCGTCCGCCTCGTCTTCACCGGCATCCTTGCGGCTGGGGGCCATGACTTCGGTGATGATGGGGCCGTGCCTGGTTACCAGGACTTCGAACTCGACCGGCACGTCCTGGCCCTTCACGCGGATTTCCTCCCGGTAGACCGCGGCCGGCTCCCACACGCCGTCGTATTCGAACTGGTAGGGGTTATCCGGGTTGGGCCTTTCGATGTAGAGGTCCTGCACGTCGGGTCCCGTGTTGGTGACTCCCCAGGCGACCCTCTCGTTGTGCCCGACGATGACCCCCGGGCAGCCCGGGAACATGACTCCCGTCACGTTCAGGAGCCCCTCCGCCACCAGGTGGTTCTGGTACCAGATGGACGGTTGCTTGATTTCAAGGTGCATGTCGTTGGCGAGGAGAGGTTTCCCGGTCGCCGCGTGCCGGCCGGCGACTACCCAGTTGTTCGACCCCAGGCCCAGGCTGTCCGCCGGGCCGAGGCCCAAAGACGCCTTCTCGACGACGTCGAGGAGCCTGGCGACGACCTCAGGGGCGGCCGTGAAGCGGCCTGCCGCGTCGCGGGCCGGCGCCTCCGCGACGGCCCGACCCAAGCCCATAGCCCCACGGAGCCCGGCGGTCTCGTCGAACCCGGTGAACGGCACCACCGACATGATGGGGGCGTCTTCGGGATAGACGGGGAACAACTCCGAGGTCTTCTCCAGGCCGAGTTTGTCGACCAGGGCCAGGTTCAGTAGTTCGGTCTTCAGGTTGCCCCCGAGCACCCAGCACATGTACTTGCCGATGGCCGCCGAGTCGGTCACGGTCCAGGGGTCGGGCCTATAGCCCAGGATGGTGAACTCGAGGGGAAGCTTGTCCGCTTGGGCGATGAAGGCGTTGACCCCAGCCGCGTAGGCCTCGCCCATGGTCGCGATGTCCGGCGGGTAGATGGGTATGGAGTCCTCGGCGGCCCGGTAGAACCCGACGGTCCTCAAGAACTTGTCCGCCTCGAGGTAGCTCTCGCCGAATATCTCCGACAGCCGTCCCTGGACGGCCCGGCGCGAGAGGTCCATCTCCCACAAGCGGTCCTGGGCGTGCACGTAGCCCTGGGCGAAGAACGCGTCATTCAGGTTCTTGGCGAAAATGTGGGGCACCCCGTATTCGTCCCGGTAGATGGTCACCTCATCCAGGAGACCGCCCACGGTGAGACTCGCGCCGTAGGTCGGTAGGCTGGAGCGGGCCACGTACCAGGCCGCCCCCGCGGCACCGACGATAAGGACGACGACGAGGACCAGGAGGGTCCTGACTACTCGCCACACCTTCCCCATTGGCGCACCTCCACTTGTCAGACTAGTTGAACAAATGCCTGTTCGACTAGTCTTAGGACTATCCTGCCGTCCTGGTCCTAGTGGCCGGCCCGCGGCCGCGGAGGGATGCCTCGTATATCGTCGAATACCCCCGAACCGGCTGTGGCAGGTTCTAGCACCGGCCGGGGCAGTTCGGTCCGGAAGGAGCCCGACATGACTCTGGATTTCAAGGCCAACCGGCAGGCCCTCAAGGTGTTCCGGATCTTCAGCTGGACCCTCGCCTCGTTCGCCCGGCTTCTCACGGCCGTGGGACTGTCGGTCCTGGTTCTCTCTCTTGTCAGCCTCTACAGCTCCCGCGCCGACGTCGCGGTCGAGGACGTGGTTCTCGGGCCGCGGTCAGAGACCCCGGCCCTCCACTTCAGCGCTTTGCCGCGGGAGCCGCTGGACGGGGGCCCTCCCACGGTTTTCGGTACTGTCGTCGTGGTCCACGGGTTCTCCGCGACCAAGGAGTTCATGAGAAGCCTCGACTACACGTTGGCCCGCGGCGGTTTCGAGGTCTACGGGGTGGACCTTCCGGGCCTCGGCGACTCACGGGTCTCGATGGATTCCGCGAGGCTCGTGCCCTGGTTCTCTGAGCTACTGGCGGACATGACCGCCAAGGGCCTCCTCTCCCCGGGGGACATCTATCTGGTCGGGCACTCCCTGGGGACACTGGTCGTGACAAAGACGGCCGTTGAAAACCCCGACCTCGGCATCCGCGGGGTGGTGGCGCTATCGCCCATCTTTGCCGGCATAACCGAGACTCAGCCCGCCAACTACCTCGCCCTCACGGGCCAGGGGGAGTTGCCCGGCGTGAAGGAAGTGGCTTTCGAAGCGCTCAAAGCTGGAACCGGTCTCGATGAGCCCTCGCTCGAGACGGTCTACGGAGACCATGAGACCGGGACGGCCAGGGCGGCGGGGCCCGTTCAAGGGGCCAGCCACATCTCCATCGCCGACTCGAGGGAGGCCGTGGGCGCCACGCTGAGGTGGCTTCAGTCCTCGGCCGGTCAGGCCGGCGTCGGGCTTCCCCGCATACAGACCGAGCGCGCCGAACGAGGTTTCGGCATGTTTGGGGCTCTCCTGTCCCTGATAGGCCTCTTCTACTACCTCGCGGGCTGGCTGGGCCTGCTCGGTCACGCCCCACGCCGGCCCGAGGCCCACGCGGTGGTGGAAGACGCCCGTGTCGCCGCCGGGCTGCCGGCGCAGCCCAAGCCCCTGGCCCTAGGCGAGAAGGCTCCTCCCCTGCCGGAATCTGTCGAGACGGCGAGGCGGCGCGCAACCGAGTTGTTCGCCGGCACACGTCTCATTCCAATCCTGTTCTTCGCCGCCGCCACCATCTCGGCCGTGGTCCTCGGGCTGTTCGGAGCGCCAGGCTTCCTCAAGCTCTCGGGGGCCGACTACCTGGCTTCCTACCTCCTCATCTTCGGGGTCATCATGATCCCCGCCCTGGCTTACACCGGCCGCCTCGTCAAGACGGACGCCCTGGTGGCAACGGGGACGCGCCTCGGCGTCCCGCTCTCCGCAGCGCTCGGGGTCGGCCTGTTCTTCCTGACAGTGGCCCTGGTCGGCGGCTGGGTGACCTTCTCCTTCACCAGCGTCCTGCCGCCGTCGTTCCGCTACTGGCTCGTCTTGTCGCTCTCCATGGTTTTCGCGCCATTCGCCGCGGTCGACGAATTGGCCCGCGCCACGATACACGACCGGACGGGTTTCTGGTGGGGTCTCGTCGTCAGCATCATGGGTAAGATGATCTTCCTCGTGAGCTGGTACGTCGGTTTCATGCTGCCGCACCCGCCGCAACCGTTCATGGTGGTCGGCCCGATGCTTGTCGCCGTCTTGGTCTTCCTCGACGTCATCGCGAGCCTCGCCTACAACGAGCACGGGAGCTGGCTGGCCGGCGCGGTGTTCAAGGCTCTGACCCTGGGTTGGATAGTGGGCACGGTGTTCCCAATCATCGTGTGAGGACCCTTGGCCGAGGTAAGCTCGCCGATGGCTCCGGTGCCGCTATCTGCCTCGGGCCTTCCGGCGGCCGCGCTCCGCCCGGCGGCTCGATTCGTGATAAGCTTGGCCCGACAACTTCGCCGGAACGGAGGATTGACACTTGTACCCCGTACTTTTCCGCCTGGGACCGGTCAGCGTCTACTCCTTCGGCTTGCTGCTCGCCCTCGGCTTTCTCCTCGCCGTCGCCGTGGCGTTTTTCAACGCGAAGCGTCATGGGATCGATAAGTGGCTGGTCCTCGACATGGCCTTGTTCGCCTTCATCGCCGGTCTTGTCGGTTCGCGTCTTCTTTTTGTTCTGTTGAACTGGCAGCTCTATGCTGACGAACCACTCAAGGTCTTCGCCACTTGGGAAGGCGGCGTCTCTTTCTACGGCGCGATTGCCGGCGGGTTCGTGGTCGTCGTGATCTTCGCCAGGCGCTTCAAGATTCGCGTAGGACGTTTGGCCGACACGGTCGCCCCGGGGTTGGCCCTGGCCGCGTCCGTGGGGCGCCTGGGCTGCCTGTTGAACGGCTGCTGCTACGGAGTGCCGACGTCGGGGTTCTGGGGCGTCTTCACGAGGTTCGCTCCGGGACTGCGCCACCCGACGCAGCTCTACGAGTCGGTCGCCTACCTTCTCGTGTTCGTCTTCCTCCTGTGGTGGCAGAAGCGCCACGCCCGCGCGCCCGGGCAGGTGTTCCTGGCTTTCGTCGGGGCGTACATAGTCGCCCGGTTCGGGGTCGAGTTCTTCCGCGAGGGCGAGCGGGTCTATCCCTGGCTCAGTCTTACCCAGGCGGCAAGCATCGTGATATTCCTCGCGACGGTCGTCATCTACATCTACCTCGGCTACCGGGCGCAGGCCCCGGTTGGGCTCGGTCACGAGCAGCTCTTGCCGGCGCCCGCTGGCGAGCAGGCTCCGCCGGCGCCCGGGGCGCCGCCCACCGGCCCGGCCGACGCGCCGGACGTCGGGGCTCCCGGCGGCGCGGGTGCGCCAGGAGCGGAATCGGGAGCGGAATGAGCGGAATGAGGTAAAGAAAGGGCCGGCCAGGGAGTCCCCGGCCGGCCTTCGGTTTCTCCGAGACCTTGCCGCCTATCCGGCGTCGACCGGCGGCGTGGTCGCCTGGCCTCGTGTCAGCGTCGCGGCTAGCTTCGCGCCGACCAGAGCTGTAATCACGACGACCGCCGACGCCAGCCCCGTCGGTATCATCTGCAGGCAATCGGCGTAGAACTTGAACCCCCAGACGAGGTTCGGGATGTACCAGCCGAAGTCGAGGCCCCAGAGGTAGTAGAAGAGGATGGCCTGGAGCCCGATGCCGTAGGCCACGAGATAGGAAAGGGTGGCCGCGCCCGCGGCCAGTTCAGGCCCGCTGTAGCGCTTCCGCCAGCCGGCCACGGCCCCCGCCACGAGGCCCAACACGACGACTACGGCTGCGGCCTCTATCATCCTGGAGTTGAAGAACTGCTGGATGAGATCCTCCTCGTTGAAGATGGACAGTGAGAAGTTGTAGCCGTGGACGACGAAGAACAGGGTCAGGTAACTGATGAAGTAGAGGGCTGCCCCGCCGACGGCCAGCCCGAACCAGCGATTGCGAGACAGGAAGAAGAGCGGGACCAGAGGGAGCAGGGCCAGAAGCAGGGCCGGTATCATCCGAGAACCGCGCTCTTCCCCGATGCGGAGTTCCCTTAGGGATGCCCTGACCTCGTCCATGTTCCAGATAGCTTCCTTGGCGGTCTGGAGGGCCAAATCAGGGTTGCCGGCCACCACGTGGACCCACGCCTGGTCTATGAGACCGCCCGCCGCGTCGAGCTCGTCCGCGGCCTCCGCCAGGGCTTCCGCCGGGCCTCCCCCGCCCTCCACGTCGAGCAGGGACTCGTTCATGCCGGCGAGGTACTCCCGCGTGAAGGCGTGGCGCGCCTGCCCCAGGTCGACGAAGGCCTTGGCCATGTCCTCGGCCCCGAGGTCGATGACGCCGTCGAGGACCGCGCCGATGCTGTGAGACGGCATGCTCATGCCGAGAAGGGCGCAGATGGTCGGGGCGATGTCACACTGGCTCGCGGCCGGGTAGCTTCCCGGCTTCACGGCCCTGCCCGCCATCACCAGAGGCGTGGTGATGACCTCCGGCTCCCAGCCCCCGTGACCGCCCGTGGCGATGTGCCCGTGGTCGGAAGCCAGGATGGCCGTCCGCTCGTCGAGGTCCCAGGCCGCGAGGAGCTGAGCGATGTAGCCGTCTATGACCTTCGCCGTCGCCAGGGCCTCGGGCGACGAGCCCCCGTACTCGTGCGAGTCCTTGTCGACGCCACCGAAGTGCACGACCATGAAATCAGGCAGGGGGTCGCCCCCGGTTAGAACCTCCAGGGCCTGCTCAAACACCATGTGGTCGTAGGCGTCCTCGGAATCGTCGAACTGGTACATCCGGTCGATGCTGTCACCGTAAAGATCGACCCAGCCCTTGCCCGCGACCACCGCCGTGCTCTTACCGGACCGGCGCGCGCTCTCGAAGACATTGTCGACCTTTAGCAGCCCTTCGTACCAGTTGGTCGTCACGCCGTGGATCTCCTGGCTGGTGCCGCTGGGGATGACGGCCGCGGCGGGATCGGACAGCGACGGTTGGCCCGTAATGGCCGTCAGGTCGGCGCCCGCGGGTATCGAGCCTTGGCCAGTCCGGGCGGCGTTCCAGGCGTCGAGAAGCTTCGAGTTGTCCACCCGGAGGCCGTCGACGATTATCAGCAGGACGCCTCCTGTCCCCGGGTCGCCGGTAGCCGGGACCGGTTCGAGGTCGAAGAGGTACTGGCTCCGGTACTCGACCACCGCGTTCCAAGCCTTCATGGTGAGTTCCTGGACGTAGAGGGAAAGGCCCGCCAGGCAGACGGGTATCAGGCAGGCCGCGATGATCCAGGCCCAGCGCCCTCGTCCGCCCGGCGCCGGTTTCCTTGCTGTCTTGCTGGGCATGACCACACCTCCAACGCTCGTTTGCGCCTACGGTTCGCCGCGCCCGTCGACAGTCCTTTGGCGGGCGCGGCACCCCAGCTGCGGACAGCCGGGACGCCGGAGGAATGATATCGGCTGCGTAGAACACGGTCAGACAGGGAGGCTCTCTCATGACGGGGCGGGATAGGCGTGAGCGGGTCGGGCTCACGCTAACCGTGCTGGGGGCTACGTCCCCCTACCCGGGTCCCGGAACCTCGGGCCCGGGGTATCTCCTGGAAGGCTTCGGTGCGCGCATTCTTCTCGACTGCGGGAGCGGCGTGCTGTCCAGGCTAGCCTACCACTCCGATTACGCCGATCTCGACGCGGTCATCATCAGTCATCTTCACTTCGACCACTGCTCCGATATGCTGGTTCTGCGCTACGCGCTCGACGCCGCCGCCCGCGCCGGGCGCCTGATCGAGCCGGTACCCGTCTGGTGCCCGACCGAACCCGCCGACGTAGCCGGTCTGATGAGCTACAAGGAAGCCCTCCGGGCCGTGCCCATCACTCCGAACGAGCCAACCGACATCGCCGGCCTCACGGCGACTTTCATCCCTGTGAGGCATCCCATTCCGACCTACGGGGTCATCCTGCGACCGTCCAAGGCGCCGGCAGTCGGTTCGCTCCTGTTCTACACCGCGGACACCGAATGGATGGACGAGCTTCCCGGCCTCGTAGGCGACTGCGAGATTCTTGTCGCGGAGGCCAGTCTCACCGCCAAGCAGGGCGTGCTCGGACCCAAGGTCGGCCACATGACGGCTGGGGAGGCTGCCCGCCTAGGCGGCATGACCAACGCGAGGACCATCGTCCTCACCCACTATCCACCCGGTCGCCGTGAAGAAGACATACTCCACGAGGCAAAGCGGGTCCTGGCCCGCCCGGTCCTCGTCGCCACGGAAGGCCTGCGGGTCGAGTGGCCGTGAGTGGCTGTGGCAACTTAAGCACTCGGTGACTTCGGAGACGGAACGCAGCATGACAGTCGTTGTCGAAGAAGCGACGACCCCCCGCCACATCAGGACCTTCATCCGCCTGGAAGCTCTACCGGGGGGTCTCGTGGCTGAAGGCGCGCGGGGCGACGTGGGTCGGGGGTCCGGTGTCGCCGATCGTCGACATCAAGCGGATCGCCGACTGGGCCATGCCCGCTAAGTGGTCGGACGTCGTTCCCCCGACCATCGCGGAACTGCGGGAAATGGGGCGAAAGCTGCGCCCGCCGGCCGACCCCGGCCTCTGCTACATAGCCCGCGCCAACGACGGCGACGAGCTCATCGGCGTCATCATCGCCTTGCCGGACTACAACCAGGTCCTGGCCAAGCTCAACGGCCGGCTGTTCCCGTCAGGCTTTCTCAAGTTCCTCTGGTACAGGCGGAGCATAGACGGCACCCGGTTCTTTGTGGGGTTCGTCGTTCCGGAGTGGAGGAAAAGGGGTGACCGGGGCCATCTTCCTCCACTCCGCCCGTGCCGCCCTTCGCCGTGGCTACAAGTGGGCCGAGGGGTCGACTATCGGTGAGACCAATCTTCCGATGCGCCGCGACGCCGAACGCGCGGGCGGCCGCCACTACAGGACCTACCGCATCTACCGGAAGCCGATCTAGGACTCTCGCCGAAGCCGATCCAGGACTCCCGGCCCCTCTTCCCCCGCCCCAGTTATGGGGTGGACTGCCTCTTCCGACCTAAGGCGACATAATTCTTCCGCTTTCGAGAAGGAAACCCAGGGGTGTCAGCGAAACGGTTGCAGGTTACGTGTCTCTAGGTGTGCTTTCTCTGAACCGAGCCGCGGGTGGACTCGCAGCGTGCGGAATCGGGTGTAGGGAGGAGCCGGCGTGAAGATACCCAAGAAGCGCCTTGGGGAGGCCCTGGTCAGCGCTGGCCTGCTAACCCCTGAGCAGCTCGAACGCGCCATAGAGCTCCAGAGGTCGTCGGGAAAGCGCATAGGCGAGGTCATCATCAGCATGGGACTCATCGACGAGGACCGGCTGGGGCGTGTCCTCGCCCAGGAACTCGGTATCCCGTTCATCCCCGAACGCGAGGTGGAGGTTAAGCCCGAGGCGGCTCAACTCATCAACGAGCAGGCCGCTCGGCGCTACCGCGCGGTCCCCATCGACCGCCGGGGCCAGACCATCATCCTGGCCATGGCCGACCCCCAGAACGTCTTCGCCTTGGACGATGTGGCCTTCATCACGGGCTGCGAGGTCCAGCCGGTAGTCACCACCGAGAAGGGCATCGACCGCGCGATTTACATGGCCTACCGCCGCGGCACCGGCCCCGACGCGGACGTCCGGACGGGTCCCGGAGTCCAGCGCCGGTCGGGTGCTCCACCAATCGCCACCACGAGGGCCCCCTCCCGGCCCGGGCGCGTCTCAGGACCAGCCGGGACCGTGGTACCCCTCCCGCAGGCGCCGACATCTCTCGGCGTGGGCGGCGCCCTCGGCGCCGGGGCGGCCGCGTTGGCCGGGACCGACCAATCGAAGCAGTCGTTCGCGGATATCGAGGCCGAGCTCAGCGGCGCCGCGTTCAAGGCGGCGGCGGTCAAGACCGAGGTCGAGGCCGCCGACGAGGCCCCGATAGTCCGGCTCGTCAACCAGATTATCGACCAGGCCATCGAACAGGGCGCGACCGACATCCACATAGAGCCCGATGAAACCTTCTTTCGCGTGCGCTACCGTATCGACGGCATGCTGCGCGACGTGATGAACAGGCCCATCGAGCTCCACGCCCCCACGTCCTCGCGCATCAAGATCATGGCCAGTATGGACATCTCTGAACGCCGCCTGCCGCAGGACGGGCGCATCCAGCTCCGGGACCAGAAGCGAGACGTGGACCTTCGCGTGTCCAGCATCCCGACCATCTACGGCGAGAAGCTGGCCCTGCGCATCCTCGACAAGCGCCGGACGATAGCCAAGCTCGACAATATCGGCTTCCATCCGGACGACCTCGGCAAGTTCCGGGACGGCATCTCCAGGCCCCACGGGATGATTCTCGTGACGGGTCCGACCGGGAGCGGCAAGACCACCACGCTCATGGCGGCCCTGCGCGAGCTGAACACGCCCGACAAGAACATCGTGACCCTCGAGGACCCCGTCGAGTACCAGATTCAGGGCATCAACCAGGTCATGATCAACGAGAAGGCCGGCCTGACGTTCGCGCGCGGTCTCAGGGCCTTCGTCCGCCAAGACCCGAACATCATCATGGTCGGCGAGATACGCGATTCCGAGACGGCCGAGATTGCCGTCCGCTCCGCCCTCACCGGCCATCTCGTCCTATCAACCATCCACACGAACGACGCCATCGGCGCTGTCTCGCGGCTCCTGGACATGGGAGTCGAACCCTTCCTTATCGCGTCGACGCTCCTGTGTGTCGTGTCGCAACGCCTGGCGAGGATGCTCTGCCCCAAGTGCAAGATCCCCATAGATCTGCCGGACGGCGACCCGGTCCGCGTCAGCTTGGGCCTCGACGACAGCGGGCCTGTCACGGTCTACGAGGCCCCGGGTTGCTCCCATTGCGGCGGCACCGGCTATCGCGGCCGTGTCGCCATCTTCGAGTTGTTCCACATCACCTCCAGAATCAGGCAGCTCATCGCAAGTCGGGCGCCCATCCAGGAAATAACTAAGGAGGCAAACCGGTCCGGCATGAGATCCCTCCAGAAGGACGGGGTCGAAAAAGCCGTCCAGGGAGTCACCAGCCTGACCGAAGTGCAGCGGGTCACCTATTCCGAGGAGTTGCCCACGTGACAGAAACCGAGGGAACCCTGTACCACGTGACGTCGCGGTCCGAGGCCGCGGCCAGCACCGAGTTCGACGCCAACAACCTACTGGAGGTATCTTCGAGGCATGAGGCCTCCGACCTCATCCTCACGGTCGGGGCCCCCCCGACCATGCGGGTCAACGACGACCTGGTCGCCATCGGCGGGACCAAACTGGAGCAGAACGATTGCGAGGCCCTCCTCTACCAGATGCTCCATCCCGACCTCGCGGCCAAGTTCGAGCGTAGAGGCGAGATCGACTTCGCCTACAGCATCCCCGGGGTGGGCCGCTACCGTGTCAACGGTTTCCGGCAACGGGGTTCGGTGGCCATTGTCGCCCGCGTCATTCCCCCGCGGATAAAGACCATCTCGGAACTCGGGCTCCCGGACGTGGTCACGAGCCTCGCCCGGCGCCCCAACGGCATCATCCTGGTCACGGGACCTACCGGGAGCGGTAAGACGACGACCCTGGCGGCCATGATCGACCTCATCAACACCGAGCGGGCCTGCCACATCGTGACCCTGGAGGACCCCATCGAGTATCTTCATCGCCACAAGAGGAGCATCATCAACCAGCGTGAGATAGGGAAGGACACCCGGACGTTCACGAGCGGGTTACGGTCGGCCCTGCGTGAGAACCCGGACGTCATCCTTGTCGGCGAAATGCGCGACCTTGAGACCATCGCCATCGCCATGACCGCTGCCGAGACAGGCCACCTGGTCCTGGCGACCTTGCACACGAGCGACGCCGCGCAGACCGTCGACCGCGTCATCGACGTCTTCCCGCCCCACCAGCAAGACCAAATCCGCATCCAGCTCGCGGCCACTCTCCAGGGCATCCTGGCTCAGACCCTGGTGCTCAAGCGGGACGGCACGGCCAGGGTGGCGGCCTTCGAGATTCTCATCGCCACGCCGGCCATCCGCAACCTCATCCGGGAGGGCAAGACCTACCAGATACCCACCCAGATACAGACCGGCGGCCGCTTCGGGATGAGGACGATGGAGGCCTCGTTGAGGGAGCTCGTCTCGTCCGGCGCCATCTCCGAGGACCAGTACAGGAGCCGCCTGGCCCACCTGGCTGCGACCGGGGTCTTCGTGCCTCCCGCCGCTCTTGGCGCCAGCGCCGGTACGGGTCCTTACGGGGCCGCGGCCGGTGGGACGACCGGTGCCGTGGGGGCGGCAGCCGGGACGGGCGGGCCGGCGTACGGACTGGTGGGGGGTAACCCGTCAGGGGCCAGCCCCTCCGGAAGAGCGGGAGGCGTCGCGCCGCGCGGAGCCTACAGGCCCCGCTCCGGCTGAGCACACGCGTGGGAAGGGTCTAGGCCATGCCCGTATACCGCTACCGCGCCAAGACCTCACAGGGCCGGACCATGGAGGGGACGGTCGAGGCTCCCGACCAGCGGGAAGCCGCCCGCACCCTCAGGGGCCGCGGCCTCTATGTGACGTCCATTGCCGACAGCCGCGAGGCGGCGGTGAACGTCCTGGCCCGGCCGCCCGCGCGCGCGTCCCGGGCGCGGCTCGCGGCGGTAGCCATGGAAGATCCGGCCCGGCGGCAGGGGCTCGGCTTCGCCCGGCCCCGCGTGAGCCTCAAGGACCTCGCTCTCTTCTGCCGCCAGTTCGCGACGATGATCAACGCCGGCGTGGCCATCCTCACGACCCTCAACATCCTCGCGCGCCAGGCGGCGTCGAGGCGGCTCCGAACGGCGCTGAACGAAGTGGCCCTGTCCATCGAACGCGGGCAGTCGCTCAGCGACTCGTTCCGCGCGCGCCCGGATGTCTTCCCGCCCCTCATCGTGAACATGTCCGCGGCCGGTGAGGCGGGCGGCATCCTGGAGGAATGCTTCGACCGCCTGGCCGACCACTTCGAGAAGGAGCACGCTGTCACCCAGAAGGTGCGTTCGGCCATGGTCTACCCCACCGTGGTCAGCCTCGTGGCCATCGGCGTGGTGACCTTCATGGTCGTCTTCGTCCTGCCCAACTTCATCTCCATCTTCGCCCAGATCGGCGCGGAGTTGCCCGGGCCGACCAGGGTAGTGATGGCCATCAGCGACTTCATCCGGGGCTACTGGTACGCGCTCCTGGCCGCCATCGTGGTCCTCGTCATCGGGCTCCGCGTCTACGCGAGCACGGGCCGGGGAGCCTACATGGTCGACTCGTTCCTGCTCCACCTGCCGGCCTTCGGCGACGTGCTCCTCAAGCGGGCCGTCTCCCGGTTCGCCCGGACTCTGGGCACCCTCCTGAGGAGCGGTGTTCCGCTTCTCGTGTCCATGGCCGTCGTCCGGAGGACCGTAGGGAGCCGCCCGCTCGCGGTAGCCATCCTGGCCGCCGAGGACGAGATACGGGCGGGGCACGGCATCGTGGAGCCGCTGAGGGCTTCGGGGCTTTTCCCGCAGATGGTGCTCGAAATGGTGACTGTCGGCGAAGAGACCGGCGCGATAGACGCGATGCTCTCCAAGGTGGCCGACTTCTACGACAAGGAGATAGACGTCACCCTCGAGCGCCTGGCGAACATGATCGAACCCGTGGTCATGCTGTTCGTCGGCGCCATAGTCGGGTTCATCCTTGTCTCGCTCATCATGCCGATGTTCGACATGTACAGCCAGCTGGACCTGTAAATGGTTCCGATAAGGACTTAGTGACTGATAAGCATAGCAGGTGGATGCACATTTGTGGCGAAACCCGTAAATAGTGGTTGACACGGTAGACCTGTCCTGCTAGATTGGATGGGTTCTCTAGCACCAGCTACCAGGGGTCTCAAGCGGGCTACCGTTAATCCGATAGGGAGGTGAACAAGAGATGGCAATCCGCAAGCACCTGTCTGGCCAGAAGGGCTTCACCCTCATCGAACTACTCGTTGTCGTGGCCATCCTTGGCATCCTGGTTGGGCTGGCGGCGCCCCGCGTTCTCAGTGCCATCGACAACGCTAGGGCCCGTCGAGCCGAGGCCGACATGGTGGTCATCAGGGATGCGCTCGAGAGGTTCTACTTGGACTGGGGTATCTTCTCCCCTGACCTCTACTACCTGATCAGCGAAGACTACATCGACCCGAACTTCTCGTTCAAGAACAGCTACGGCAACTACTACTTCTACGCCGTGCGGGTGAACGAGACTAACGACCCGAACAGCCCCAACTACGCCGACTACGTCCTGGGGGACCCGGGGCAGACGCCGTTGGCTGCCGGGACCTACGACGCCGATGAAGTCTGCCAAGGCCTCTACACTACCGACCACGACGTGTGGATCTGGGGAACCTGGGCTACTGCACCTTCGGGATTGGCGACTTCGGTGACCGCGAACAACTCCCAGACGGGGCAGAACAAGACCTTCAACTTGGAGGTAACCTTGCTGACGATAACGCCGGCAACGAAGCCCTCAAGCACGGCCATCAAGTACAGCGGTCAGCAGCCCTAGGGAGCTTCTAGAGTCGTATCAGAACCGGATATCCGGAAGCAGGAGTTCGGGGCGGGTCGGAAAGCGGCCCGCCCCGAGTTCACAGAGTGGGACGTTTAGGGAGCGCAAGCTCCCCGCGGCCGCAACCGTCGCCCGTGTTGCCGTCGCCCGTGATGCCCGGCCTCAAGCGACGTGGAGCAGGACCGTTCCCTACTGGAATAGTAGGAAGTAACAGGTTCGGCCGCGAAGTTTGTTACATAAGGGGAGATTAAGGGGGAGGGGGAGGGCGGCATGTCGCCTTCTCGCCGGCCGTACCGCGAGGAGATCGCGCCCAGGCGACGCAGTTCCCTCCGTGGTCTCCTCACTTTCCTTGGGATTCTGCTCCTCCTGGGTGGCGTGGCCCTCGGTGTCCTCGTCCTGAGCCCCGGCCTGGCGAGTCTCATCCCCGGCCCGGTCGGTGAACGGCTCAACGTGATAGCCACGAGCGGCCGGGGTTGGCTCGAAGGCCTCATCTCCGATGAAGGGGCCCTCGGAGCCGTTCGGCAATTCGTCGAGCCCTACCTCTCCAAGCTGGGACTCAACCTCACCACCGTCCTCTTGGGTATGGGCCTTCTTCTCCTGGCGGTCATCTGCATCCGAATTCTCGCCGTCACCTCGAGGGTTGAGAGACCGGAGAGCGAGGACGAGGTCTTCGGCGAGGACGGTAAGGGTCCCGGCGAGGGTGGGCGCAGCCCGTATTGGCCGTATGAGAAGCGGCCCGCGGCCCGCAAGTCGGGAGCCCTCATGTCGGGTACACGGCTCACACCTGACCGGCCCGTAGGGGCCGCGTTCGACACGAGCGCGGCCCGGGGGTCCGGACCCGGAGCGATGGGGCCGGATTTCGGGACGGGCAACGAGCAGGCCTACGCGACGGGCGGCGAACCGGCCTACGGGGCTGGCGAAGCGGATTTCGCGACCGGCCCCACACCGGGGTTTGAGACCGTACCCGCGGCGGAGGCCTTCGACGCCGGGCCTCCTTCCGAGGCCGTGCCTCACAGAGACGCCGCTCTAGACTTCTCCCTCCCGGATACGGCGACCGGTGACGCGTGGCCCCTGGTTCGTCCCCGGTCGATTCCGAGTCCCGAGCCCGTCGCTCATGGCGTTGAGCGCGGCGAGGGCATCGAGCCCGGTCGAGACGCCACTACACATTCCCCGCCCGCCGAAGTGACCATGGGCGACCACGCCGCCGGTGAGGCCTTGCCTGCGCCCGGCCCCGAAGAGATGGGACCCGGCCTTGGGGACCTTGGTGAGGAGCCGGAGTCGCGTGCGGCCGGGGGTCTCTCGTTCGATGCCGAGTTCGCCCCGGAGGAGGCCTTCGGCGGTGAAGAGGAGGCCCTTCCGCCGCGCCACGCGGTCGCACCGGCAGGCCCGGGGACAGCTCTGACTGGTGAGCCGGCTTCCGGCGAGCGACCAGGCCCGGGGCCCTTCGCGCCACCGGCCCCGGAGCCGGGTCTTCCGGGCGTGGGCCAGCCCGCACCCACGGCCGGGGCGGGCGAGGCCGCCTACTATCCGCCTGCCGGCTATCCTCAGCCACCGGTGGCGCGGTCGCGCACGGAGCCTGGGGTGGGGCAGCCCGTCCCTTCACTGTCCCATGAGGGGGAATACCCCTCAGAGGACTACCTGGCGGACATGCCGGCCCCGGCGTTCCCGCCGCCCACTTTCCCGAGGCCGGGTGTCGAGCCGTTCGGCCCGCCCCCCACCCCACAGCGCGCACGGGAGGCGTGGGTGGAAGGCAGGCCTAGCCTCGGCGCGGGGCTCCGGAAGTTCGCCTTCCCGGGCTTCGTCCTCATGGCTCTGGGAGCCGGGGGGGCCTACGGTCTTCAGACCCCGTTGGCGGCCTACATCACGGGCGGGCCCTACGGCCAGTACCTCCTCGCCAGCGCCGCGGCCGTTCTCAGCATGGGTGTTGGGCTATGGTTCATGAACGGGCCGATGCGTCCCGTGGTGAGCCGGATGGCCCCCGGCTTCCCCGGCGTCGGAGGCCGGGCCGCGGCGGAGGCCGCAGCCGCGATGGCCCCCGGGCGCGGGTTCCCGGCGCAGGGGCCTCCGGTGAGCGCGAGGCCGCCGAGGCCCGCGTTCCGGTCCGTGGGCCCGGCGCCGATTCCCGGGCGGGCCGCTCTCGAGAGCGGTCTAGAGGCTCCCGACGCCATTGACTGGGGTAGGCTACCCAAACCTTCCGTGTTCATCCCCTGGAGCCAGGCCGGGACCACCATCGGTCTTGACATCGGCGCCGCCTGGATGAAGGCGGTGCAGGTCGGTCCCGGTCGTCACGGCCTGGAAATCGTGAACCTAGGCCTCTGCCCCACCCCCGAGGGCGTCGTCGGCGAGGACGGCATAAGTGACCCGGACCTACTCGGCGAGGCCGTCAAGGACTTGCTTCAAAGCAGGAATATCATCCAGCGGGAAGTTGTGACCGCCCTCGGCGGGCAGGGGGTCATCATCCGCCACGTCCAGTTCCCGGTGATGAGCCCGGACGAGTTGCGCGAGGTCCTGCGGTGGGAGGCGGAGCACCACATCCCGATTCCGCCGCCCGAGGCCGTGGTCGACTTCACGGTCATGCCCGGCCAGGGAGACTCGGACGAGCGGGGCAACCGCCAGATGCGGGTCATGCTCGTCGGCGCTCAGAAGAAGGTCGTCGAAGACCAGATAGCCGCCTTGAGGCGGGCCAAGCTGGTGCCGAGGGGTGTCGACGCGGAAGCCCTGGCGTGTTTCCGTGTCGTCCAGGCGGCCGGGCACTTCGTCGAGGACCCTCTGCGCTACGCGCAGGCCGTCATCGATCTCGGTCACTCCTCGACGAAGCTCGGCATCTATCTCAGGGGCGCTCTCGAGATGAGCCGCACCCTGGGCATCGGCGGCCGCGCCCTCACGCAGGTGCTGGTCGAGAAGTTGCGGGTTCCGGAGGTCGAGGCCGAGACGCTCAAGCGGCAGTACGGCGTCCTTCCGGAAGGCGGGAGAGTCACCGCCGCCCTGAGCCCGACCCTTCAGGACCTCATGTTCGAGATCAGGCGATCGTTCGAGTTCTTCTCCTCGCGTCACTTCGGGCAGTCCGTGAGGCACGTCTACCTGATAGGCGGAGGGGCCCGCATGCCCGGGATAGTCCAAGCCCTCGGCCGTTACCTCAACCCGTCCCTCGGCGAGAGGATCCCGGAGGGGGCGGCTATCGGGGTGGAACTCGTCGACCCGCTGTCAGCCGTGGGCCTCCACCCGCGGCTCTACGACCAGGCCGACCTCATCGGGACCGAGTTCGTGACGGCCCTAGGCCTCGCCTTGTCCGAAGAGGAGGAGGGCCCCGCGCATGAAGGTTAACCTCCTCCCCTACCAGCTCGCTCAGAAGGCGGGTCCCAACTGGCGCACCATTTTCCTGCTCGGCGGGATGGTCCTCCTCGCGGGCGTGACCCTCATCTTCTACGTGGCCCTACAGGGACAGGTCAACAAGTTCATGGCCGACATCGCCGCCGTGAAGCGGGACTACGAGCAGTACACCGCGGCCCTGGAGCGAAAGGCCACCCTGGACCAACTCCAGGCCTCCTACACGGAGAAGCAGGGCTTCATCATGCAGTTGTCCGGGGAAGGCGTCAAGTGGAACGACATCATGGACGAGCTGCGGAGCATCATCCCCAAGACGGTCGTCCTCGACACGGTGTCCAGTGACGAAACCGGGCACATGGTGCTGGAAGGGCGGGCCGGCGGGCTGATAGCCCTATCGCAGTTCCACAATAACATCCAAGACTCGGCGACCATGGCCGCGCCGGACGTGAAGAGTGTGCTCTGGGACATAGAGGGCGCGTTCTTCAAGTTCGTTCTCGAGTGCGACGCGAAACAGGCGGTGGGCGACGGTGGCTAGCCCCGAACCGCGCTCCGGCTTCATGAGGTTTCGCCCACTGACAGGGCGCGAGCAGGTCGTCCTGGTCGTGCTCTTCCTCATCCTCTACGCCGTGGCCTTCGGTCTTTGGGTCTACCGGCCCTTCACCGAGACCATATCCGACCTCAGAGACAGGCTCACGGTCGAGCGTGAGAAACTCATGGCAGCCCAAGCCATCTTCCACCGTCTCGACGACATCAACGCCAGGATAGCCGAGCTCAACGCGGCCGTGGCCGAACTCGACCTCCTGGTGCCCGGCAATAGCCGGCAGGCGCACTTCCTCTACGCCTGCGGGCAGTGGGAGCGCCTGACCGGCGCTCGGGTCCGGGAAATGGTCTTCACGGCCCCGTCCGACATCGGCGGCTACGAGGAGTACATGGTGACGTTCACGGTAGTCGGGAGCTACACGGCCCAGGTCAAGTTCCTCGCAGAGCTCGAGGGGATGGACAGGCTGGTCAGGGTGGACAACGTCTCTCTCCTGCCGACCGACGCCACCCAGGCCGGCACGGGTGGCGGCGAGGACGGGGGCGGCGCGGGCGGGGGGCAGCAGTATGCCACCGCCGACGTGGTAACCGCCCGCTACGTGGTTCACCTCTTCGTCGACCCGAGTAAGGCCGCGCAGGCCGCCGCCGAGAGCCCCGGCGAAGGCTTGACCTTCACGCTCTCGGAGGGCCGCTCGACGCCCTTCATCCCCTAGCCCGGTCTCGCCCGCCCGCCCAGGCCGTCCGCCTGCCAGGTCCCGGCCGCGCATCGTTAGACCCCGGAAAGCCCTGTCGCTTCTCGCGGTCCCTGTCGCGCCTCCTCGATAAAAGCTGTGCCCGCCGACGGTTTTCACTGAAGGACGCAAGCCCATCGCCTCCGAATCGCCCCGCCTCGTCGGGAGAAGCCCCACGGGGCAAGGGTAGGGCGGAGGGGGGTGAGGTGTTGGTCCTTCACGCCTCGGGTCACGGCTCCGTCCGGACCGGCCCGGCCGCGCGCCGTCTAGGCCCACGGATGACCGCGCTGCTTGCGGCGGCGGCGGTGGGAGGTGTCGTACTGGTCGGAGCCCGGGCCATCGTGGCCACCGGGCCCCGAACCGTCCACTTCATCTACGTCCGCGAGGAGAACTCACTCGGCCTTGACAACCTGCCGCCGCCGGGGGGCGCCGCCGGCTCGTACCTCGACTCCTCGCGCGGGGTGGTTACCCTGCCGCCGGGCTCGGACCCGGTTTCCCGAGGGACGGGCGTGCTCGTCCTCAGAGAGACCTTCGCCGGTGGGGCGCTCGTCGAAGTCAAGGTTCTCTGCCTCGACGGGCTCAGCGGGGTTGTCGCCGGCCGGCAGGGGCCGGGCGCTCCGCCGGAGTGCGCTCTCCTAGCGGTGGATTTGTCCCTCTCACCGGCCGGCTCCGCGGGAAGCGGCAAGTGGTCCATCCGGGTGGAAACGCCGGTCGCGCCGGCGGCCGTGCTCGACCCCGGAAAGGAGTGGCGGCTGGCGGCCGTCCGCCGGGACGGCGAGGTCGTCCTCTTCGACGGAGGCGACCCGGGCTTCGCGGCGGAGGCCGTGGCGGCCTTTGCCGACGGCCGGCCGGTGAGCCTTCTGAGTGTCGTCAACTACGGGGCATGGGAAGCCGACAGGATAGAACTCTCGAGCTATGGGGGATAGGCGATGCGCGGCGGGAATTACCTGCCCACTAAGGTCCGGTTTCGCTTGCGTCTAGTCTCCGCGGTAATCATCTGGGCCGTCGTCTTCTGCGCGGCGTCGCCCGGCGCGGCCGGCACGGGGTCCGACCCCACCGGAGGGAGGACTCCCGTCGTCCTCGTCCACGGGCTGACCTGTGGCGGCTCAAGGGTGTGGGGCGAGAGGTCGGGTTCAGGGAGGGGCCTGTACGCCGCCCTTCTCGGCGCGGGCTACGTCCCCGGACAGACCCTTTTCTGCTACGACTATGACAACCTGCCGGCCGCCGACTACGAAGCCCTAGCGAGGGTGGGGCTCGCGGCGACGGTGGACCGGGTCCTCGCGGGCGGGGCGGCCTCCGGCACGCCGGGAGCCGGCGGCTTGGGGCGGTTCGACATGATAGCTTTCGGGACGGGGGCCCTGGTCGCCAGGTGCTGGGCGGCCACCGACCCCGCGGCCGGGAGCCTGAGGAACCTGGTTCTCATCGCCCCGCCCAACCACGGGATGTTCCAGGCCGACCTCCTCAAGGTGCTGTACCACACCGACCGCCTGGTGAAGCAGCCTGGGGCCGGCCCGGGTGGCGGCGCCGCCCCTGACGGCGGGTTCCCACCCAGGCCCCTTTTCGCGGGCGAGAACCAGTACGTGGCTGTGCGCGCCGGGCACTACCGCCTCCTCTACGGGGAATACGTCCTTCACGGCCGGATACTTGGCCAGGCGCCGGACGGGGCGCCACCGCCCACCTGGGAGGAATGGGTGGTCTCCGAGAGGCCGGAACTGGCCCGAGATCTTGTCTACGACTCCCAGGTCGAGCCCGACCCGCCGGGGGGCGGGCTGACCCTGGCCTACTACGAGATGCTCTCCCTGGAAGTAGGGCGCCAACTGTACCTGGCCGGGCTCGTCAGAAAGGAGAACAGGCCGGAGAGCGGGGCGGAGCCGCCCTCCCTCGATGGGCTCCTCGACGGTGACTGGGCGACCAGGCTGAAGGACTACCTCCTGCGTCTCGTCGTCGACTGGGGGACCCGGAAGGCCCGAGAGCTGTGGGCCAGGCACCGGTCGGGTATCGCCCTCACCATCGGCGAGCTCCTGACCGGGCTCGAACCCGGCGGCGCGGCCCTATCGAGATTGGTGCCGGAATACCTGGCTTTCCCCGGGGGGTCGGCCGCCCCGGTAGCGCCGCCGCCTGGAGTTGGACTGGTCCTCTGCAACGCGTTCCTCCACCGCCTCGGGTCGCGCGAGGCCGGGGCGCGCGGGAGCGATTCCCGCTACGTGACCGTGGCGGCCTCCTTCCCGGGGCTTCTGACCCTGCTCGGGCTCGACGTGGGGCCGAACGACCTCGTCATCGAGGCCGCGTCGGCGGTGGCCGAACCCCGACCGGCTGACGAGTTCCTCCTCGAAAGGGGGCTTCTCTGGGCCCACGGGCAGCTTCCGGGCAACGCCCGCCTCTTCGGTGACGTCCTCCGGGTCCTGGATAGGCCGGGGGCACGAGGCCCTGAAGGAAGTCCCGGAGGGGACGCTGAGGCCGGCCTGTCAGGCGGCGGCGCCGCGGCGCTGTGGAGTCCCGAGTACCGCGCGCTGGGGCTGGAGCCCGGACCCGTCGTGGTCCGGGTCGCAATCGGAGACCCCGCGGCGAGCGGCCTCGACGGGCTGAGACCGCTGGCCTGGCTCGCTGAAGACGGGGGCGCCCGGGAGGACCCGAGGCGGACGGGGCTAGAACCGGGCGCGGTGCCCGGCGTTGTTGACTGCATCGACCTTGCCCCCCAGGGGCGGGCCCTTGTGGGGACGCGCAGCCTGAATCTCTATGACGGGCTGGTCCTTGGTGTCCGGCTCGTGCCGGACCCTTCGGCGGGGCCCGGCTACCTCGTCATGGCCAGGTACCTCGGCCGTGATACCAGGGTGCCCTTCAACTACTCAGTGAGCCCGGCGGGAACGGAAGGTTCGGCGAACCCGGAGGCAAGCCCAACGGACGACGCTGGCGACAGCGGCGACGCCGTCGACACCAGCGATGCCGGCGATACCGGCGGGCCGGGGGACACGGATGACACAGGCGACATGGGCGAGACAGGGGAATCGGGCGACGGGAGCTGCTCGCCTCCGGCAGGGACCGGCGACGGCCCGCGGACTCCTGGGGTGGAACCGCAAGCGGGTGCCGGCGGCCCGGACGGTTCTAGCGGGGAAGCGGTCCCAGGCCGGGCTGAGATAGTCCCGACGCTCGAACCGCCGCTCATCAATGTCATCAGGGTGACCAAGCTCACGACCGGCAAGCGGGAGGACCGCACGTATCATGCCGTATGGGAATGGGACTTCGGTGACGGGGAGCGGCTGACGGATACGGACCCGACGCACACTCTGGTCACGGTCGAGCATACCTTTGCCGGCCCCGGGACCTACACCGTCCGGGCCAGGTCGATAGCCAACGACGGCCGTGTCCTCCGGGACCTCGAGTGGACGGTGGAGGCGACGGGGGGCTCGGGGCCGGGCGAGTCGGCGTTCACCTTCGAGGCCGAGACGATTGTCGAGCCCGTCGTGGTCCTCACGGTTGAAGGCCCGAAGAAGTGGGTGACCGGGAAGCCGGCCCGGTTCAAGGTGGTGGCCGAGGTCAGCTGGCCGCCGCGGACGCGCCGGCAGGTCATCCGGGCCTATCCGGGTTGGGAGTTCGATGTCGTGTGGGAGAAGCCCGGGACGTTCGAGGTCAGGGGAGCGGTGACCGTCAAGCAGAGCTACGAGTTCCCCGACCAGCGCATCACCGTCTACAACACCTACGTCACCGTGGTCACTGTTGAGGTGTTCACTCCCGGGCTGACCGAATAGCCTCCGGTCCGCCGAGCGTGGGCGAGGACGGGACCCTTCCCGGTCGGGGCCCGTCCTCGTCCCTTCCTCAAGAGGGAACCGCAACCGGCATGGGTAATCTAGTCGCGATGAATACGGCTGCCGGACGGCGACAGGAGGCCTGGCGTGGGACAACGCCTCGATGACGGAACGCGCGAGGCCTGCGAGACCATCGACATCCCCGTGAGGGGGATGACGTGCGCGGCCTGTGTGAGGCGTCTTGAGAAAGGGCTCAGCGCGGCCGAGGGCGTGATCGAAGCCAACGTCAACTTCGCGTCCGAGCGCGCTCGAGTCTCCTACGACCCCGCCAGAACCGATTCCGAGCGGCTGGCCGGGGTCATCCGGTCCATCGGCTACGAGCCGGTGATGCTCAGGAGCCGGGCCGCGGGTGAGGCTCCGGGCGCCGACCTCACGGATGGGGACCCCGAGACGCGCGCCCGGGCGCGGGACATCCGCGATCTCCGTACCGTGCTCATCCTCAGTGGAGTCCTCTCGCTCCTCATCTTCGTCGGGTCTATGGCCATGATGGTGCCCGGGGTCCCGCACTTTCTGACGAAGCCCCTCGTGCTCCTGGCCCTGGCCACACCCGTCCAGTTCGGGGCCGGGTGGCGCTTCTACCGCGGCGCCGTCGCGGCCCTCAGGCATGGGGCCGCGGACATGAACGTCCTCATCGCCACGGGAACGTCGGCCGCCTACGGTTACTCGGCGGTCGCCGCGCTGGCCCCCGGGGTGTTCCGGTCCGCCGGGCTGGAGCCTGCCACATACTTCGACTCCGCGGCGATGATAATCACCCTCATCCTGCTCGGCCGTTATCTCGAGGCCGTGGCCAAGGGGCGGGCCTCAGCGGCGGTCCGGCGCCTGCTCGAGCTCAGGCCTCTGACCGCCAAGTTGGTCCATGAGGACGGTCGGGAGGAAGAGATCCCCGCCGAGCGGGTCCAGCCCGGAAACAAGCTGGCCGTCCGGCCTGGTGAGAGGGTCCCCGTGGACGGGACAGTCCTGGAGGGGCGGTCCGCCGTCGATGAGTCGATGCTGACCGGTGAGAGCATACCCGTGGAGAAGTCACCCGGGGACGAACTCATCGGAGCCACCATCAACCTCACGGGGTTTATGGTCATGCGGGCCGAGAAGGTCGGCCGGGACACCGCGCTGGCGCAGATCGTCGAGCTGGTGCGCCAGGCTCAAGGCCGAAAGGCGCCGGTCCAGCGGCTGGC